>CBIHNR010000020.1:0-44413 GCA_966211215.1 uncultured Pedobacter sp. | reverse complement strand
TTATGTATATGTGATTTCTATTTCTTCGAAGGCAGATATTTTCCCCAGAAATCTGCTGGTTCAAAAGCTGAAGGATCAAAGTTTCCTCTGCCACCTCCAAAGCCACCGCCTCCGCCGAAACCGCCACCAAAACCTCCGCCGCCATTATCCACCCTTACGAAGTTTACATTCAGCTCTCGCCCCTTTACTTTGATATTATAGGCAAACTCTTTTCCCTCTTGTATTCCTGCAAGTTCGAGAGGCATAGCCAGTTCGTAAATAAAATTCCCTTTAGCATCGTAGCCCACTGCAGCCTTAATACCATGCTCATTGTAAATGGAGATCAAAGAATCTGTAATGGCATTGAAAGCAGAAACCCTGATCTCTTTATATCCAGCTACCTGTTGTTTGCGCCGTTCTGCAATAGCAGCAGAATCTGCCGTGCCCGAATTTTGCCCCTGCCCTGTACGATTAAAGCCGCCCCCCTGTCCTCTTTGCCCGCTTCCTCGAGCCTGGCGAACAATTACCGGAAATGTTATGGCAGATGCATCTTTATCTTTTTTCTTACCTGAAGCATTTATTGAGAAAGTGATTCCTCCCATCAAAATTTTGCTGTTATTAACTCCATCTGTGGATTTTAACGCCAGATAAAGATTTTTATCATCGTTAGAAAGCGTATAGAAGAGCCTGGTATTTTTGTTATAAGCCAGAAATGATTCTGCTGCATCAATCAACTTTCCATCTACTTTTAAAGGGGTATTTGCCCAAACAGCACCGGGTTGAACATCCGGTAGTTTCTGCGCACTTAGAGATAAGCTTGCAAGGCAAGCCGCAACTGTTAAATAAGAAAAAAGGTTCATGATATAGTATTGTTAAGCAATGTTAAGGATATAGATATCAGGACAGAAATAAATGATACTTTCGAGGAAATAAAAGATACTAAATCCCATATTTCATCGATTTCCAAAAATATAAAAAGCGCTTACCATTTTCCAATGAAAACAATAAGCGCTTTTTAACGAAATATTTTATCTACTTATTTACCAAATTTTTGCTTCAATAGATCAAGCATATCATTGGTAATTGGCTCTGACTTTTCAGGCTTCTTGTAATTAGGATTGTACTGCTGCCTGTTTTGGTTAAATTCCTTTTTTTGAAATTGCGGCCTCGCAGCCTGAGCTCCCGAACTTTCTACAGAAATAGTTTTGGTAGTTTCCTGTTTAGCCAGCACTTTTTTGCCATTCCAGCGAACCCATATTTTTTCAAGGCAGCGCTTAGTATACAAAGGAAAATCGCCTTGTTGCATCCATGAATAGTAGCTTGGTTCTGCGGTAAATACCTCTTCTACGCACTTTCCTTTATGTTTTCCAAAATTGAATACCTCTATTCCCTGCTCATTGAAAACAATGCGGCCAGCAAAATCAACTGGTTTACTCAGGTTAGTAAAGGCATGTAAAGCGTCTACATCGTTTTTTACAGGGACTGATTTATTGCCACGCTTATCTTCCCATTCTGTAGCCTCGTATTTTTCTAGCTGCGCCAGGAGCACCTCGTAAGTGGCTCTAATATCTGCCTCAGCAGAATGGGCATTTTCAATAGTTTTTCCACAGTAAAATTTATAAGCAGCTTTCAATGTCCGCTGCTCCATCTGGTGGAAAATATTTTGTACATCTACAAAACGGCGATTTTCTAAATCGAAATCAATTCCTGCCCTTAAAAACTCTTCCATAAGCATCGGGATATCAAATTTATTTGAGTTGTATCCGGCCAGGTCGCAGTCTGTCAAAAAATCCGCGAACTCCTGGGCTACTTGCTTAAAGGTAGGTTTGTCTTTCACATCTTCATCATAAATTCCATGAATCAACGATGTTTCGAAAGGAATAGGCATTTCTGGGTTTATGCGGGATACTTTAATATCCTGCGTCCCATCAGGAAGCACTTTTAAAATTGCAATCTCAACAATGCGGTCAACACCAATGGCTACACCGGTGGCCTCAAGGTCAAAAAATGCAAGTGGGCGTTTTAAATTAAGTTTCATGTATTGCCAAAGGTCGTAAAAAGCTTTCAGAATTAAATTAAAAAATATCCTGTTTGAAAATATTCAGCTTGTGTCTATCTTTAAAAACCCAACCAATCACATGAAAAGAGCATTACTGGTAGCGGCATTAGCGTTTGCCGCAAAAATTTCTTTGGCCGAAGACTTCCCTTTCGGCAAACCCACTGCAACAGAATTTGAGTTAAAAAAGTATGAAAAAGATAGCAGCGCCAATGCTGTTGTTTTAAAAGAATTTGGCACTGCCCAAATCAGCAGCAGTGATGGCAACCTTATTTTTAAGTACCATGTAAGAATAAAACTATTCAACAGCAAGGGATTTAAACATGGTGATATTGCTATTCCTTTACACAAAAACAGCTCGGACGTATTCGAATCTATCAGCGATATTAAAGGCATTACTTTCTATCCGGATGGAGATGGCCTGATCCGTTCCAGTGAATTAGACCCAAAACAAATTTTCAAGGAGAAGAGTGCCGGCAAATACCACGACCTGGTTAAGTTTGCAATGCCGAACTTAAAAAACGGAAGTATTATTGAGTACTCCTATGAAATAAACAGCCCGTTTTTTGTGAATTTTAGAAAATGGGACTTCCAATTGGATATTCCTAAAATCTATTCGGAATATAACCCTCATGTCCCTGCATGTTATAATTATAACATCGCATTAAAGGGGGCACTTAAGTTAACTAAGAACACCTCCGTTTTAGAAAAGGAATGTTATACGCCTGGTGGTGGCTTTAAGGCTGATTGTTCGGATTTTACTTTCATAATGGAAGATGTACCAGCATTTCAGGAAGAGGAATTCATGACTTCGGCTAACAATTTTAAGTCGGCATTAACCTTTGAACTTTCTGACTGGGTTGACTTTTATGGTACCAAACGCAAACGTGCACAAGAATGGAAAGATGTAGACCAAAAGCTAAAAACTGATGAATCCTTCGGAATACAATTAAAGAAGAAAGATTATTTTGCAGAGAAAGTTGTAGCAGTTATTGCCGGAAAAACATCCGAGTTAGAAAAAGCTAAGGCTATCTTCAATTACTGGCAAAAATGGTTTAAATGGAACGGCTATCGTGGTATTTACTCTCCAGATGGCATCAAAAAAGCTTTTGAAAATCATACTGGATGCATTGCCGATATTAACCTTTCCCTGGTTACGGCGTTGAATGCAATTGGCTTAAAAGCAGAGCCGGTTATCTCATCAACCAGAGATAATGGACTTATCAATACCTTATTTCCATCGCTGGATGATTTCGATTATGTGATATGCCGTGTTACAATCGGCGAAAAACCGTACCTGCTTGATGCCAGCGAACCCTTACTTCCCTTCGGATTGCTTCCACTGCGATGTATTAATGATAAAGGCAGGGTGATGGTAATTGGAAAAGAATCTTTTTGGATGGAACTCAACGCATCCCAAAAGGAGAGCCGCACGGTAAACCTGGATTTAAAAATCGGCGAAGACGGTAAAGCAAAGGGCAGTTTAGTAATATTTTCGGCAGGTTATGAAGCCCTTCAAAAACGGAGTAAGATTAAGTCATTTAACAGCATTGAAGAATTTGTTGAAAATGTAGACGAGAGCATGCCGAAAGTGAAATTCCTGAAATCGGCAATAACTAACCTGGATTCTTTAGACAACACGCTTGCGGAACAATATGATATTGAGATAGATGCCGCCGGAAAGCTGGAAAAGGACAAGTTTTATATTAATCCATTCTTCTTAGAAAAAATAAAAGAAAACCCTTTTAAGCTGGCAGAAAGGCTATATCCGATTGACTGGGGTGCTCCGTCTGAAACCAGAATCGTTTTGAGCCTGACATTTCCGGAGAAATTTGAACTTATTACAAAACCAGATAATGTAGGGCTAGCTGTTCCAAACAATGGAGGACGCTTTATTTCCCAGATTTCCGTTGAAGGTAACACACTTACCTTCATGAATCAGACCCAACTGAGCAAGTCGGTATACGGCTCTGAAGAATATCCGTTTATAAAAGAACTTTACAATAAAATCATTCAATCTCAACAAGTTGACATTGTGTTTAAGAAAAAAATATGAGAAGGTTACTGTGCGTATGGGGCTTTGTTATTGTAAGTCTTTCGGGTTTTGCCCAATTTAATTATGCAGTTTCTAATATTCCTAAAAATCTGTTAAGCCGGGCTGGTGCTGTAGTGGTCAATTCTAACGAAAGCATTGAAGTAAAAGCACTTGATGAGGTTATTTACAAAGGGAAAAAAGCAATCACCATTTTAAATGCGGCATCTAGCGGTTATGGCAACATCGATATGTATTACGATAAAACCAGGCAAATAAAATCTGTTAAAGGGATTATTTACAATGAAATGGGCTTGCCAGTATCAAAATTTACTGAAAAGGATTTCAGGGATCAAAGTGCAGTTAGCGATTTTTCATTATATGAAGATAATCGGGTTAAGTACTTTCATCCGGCGATAACAAGCTATCCTTATACTATTGAGTACGAATATGAGATAAAGGAAAAGCAGAGTTTCTATTTTCCTGATTGGACACCTGCCGACGATACCAACGTAGCTATTCTCAACAGCTCCATTAGTGTTGTTTGCCCTGCCTCGTTTAATCTGAGGTATAAAGAAATAAATTATAAAGGCACAGCGGAAATTAGTAAAACAGCAGAAACAAGCATTTATAAATGGAGCGTGAGTAATTTACCGGCGATTAAAAGCGAGCCTTATAGTCCTGATAGGCTTCAATATCTTACTATTGTAAAGCTGGCGCCCGAAAACTTTGCCTACCGCAACATTAAAGGATCTTTTACCACTTGGAAAGAGTATGGCAAATGGCTAAACGACAATTTGCTGATAGGCCGCCAGGAGTTACCAGAAAGCACAAAAAGCCAGGTTGCCGAATTGGTAAAGGATATAAACGACCCCAAAGAGAAAGCGCGAAAAGTGTATGAATACATGCAAAATAAAACCCGCTATATCAGTGTTCAAATTGGTATTGGTGGCTGGCAGCCTTACCCTGCGGCAGAGGTAGACAGGCTGGGATATGGCGACTGTAAGGGGCTTGTAAATTATACCAAAGCTTTATTGCAGGCAGCAGGTGTAGAATCCTACTATTCTGTTGTTAAAGCAGGCAGGTTCAAGCAAGATATTTTATCTGATTTTACCAGCCTACAGGGCAATCATATTATTTTATGCTTGCCTTTTAAAAATGATACTACCTGGCTGGAATGTACCAGCAAGTTTATGCCATTTGGTTTCCTGGGCGATTTTACTGATGGACGGCAGGTTTTAGCTTGCACTCCTGATGGAGGGCAATTGATGCGTACACCTAATTTATCTGCTGCGGATAGCAAGCAAATTAGAAATGCCAGCTTTAAAATAGATGGCGATGGTTCTATTCGCGGAAATATGGTTACCCGTTTTGAAGGCACTCAATACGATAACCATGATATTTTATTAAACGAGCCTTATAATGAGCAAATTAAAAAATTGCCCGAACTGTATCCTTTACCTAATCTGGAAATTGAGTCTCTTGAATTTAAAAAAGATAAAGCCTTAAAGCCAGTTACTATCGAAACGTTGAAATTATTTTCTGGAGGCTATTGCAGTTTTAATGATGGTAAAATCCATATACCGCTGAACATGATAAATAAATACCCGATTCCAAAAGAGGTTAGCAACAGGGTAAACCCTTTTCATATTGCAAGGGGTTTTATAGATGAAGATACTATCACGTATGAAATACCTGAGGGTTATAAATTGAATACCCCTGCTGATAAGAAAGCTTTCGAAAAAGGTTTTGGAAGCTATCTATGCGATATTAGTATTTCGGGGAATAAGATAATTTATAAGCGGAAACTACAATTAAATGAAGGTACTTATAAGCCCGAGGATTACCAGGAATTTGTAGCTTTTTGTGAATTGGTTGCCGACGCTGATAACGCCCGGCTGACACTTTCTAAATAAATCAGGAGAAAATGAAAATGCCCAGCAAAATACCTACAATCATAATCAGGTAGAGCATTATTTCAGTGCTGGCAAAACGTTTGTATTTCACCCAAAAAGAATAGTCGCTTTTTTCTTTAGACATAAAAAAACCGGAAGCTTCAACACTTCCGGTTCAAAATTACAAAAATACTTTACTAAGCTCCCTGCTTTTTCCATTTGATAGTACAACCAATTGCCTTAGTTGTTGCTACTGCAGGCTTCTTGCCAGCGGCAATGGCATCTACAGCAGCCTCTACATATTTATTCTTTTCAGGATTGTTACCTTCAGTATCATCATCTATTGCACCGATATACTGAACTATATTTCCTTTCTCTGTTTTCTCTAATACAAACACATGCGGTGTGCGGCTTGCACCGAATTGCTTGGTTACCACATGGTCGGGGTCCATAAGATACGGGAAAACAAAATTCTTCTCCTTTGCACGTTGCTGAATTTTCTCATAAGTATCAGCAGGCTGAGCAACAGGATCGTTTGGGTTGATAGCAATTACCGGATAACCTTTTGCTGCATATTTTGCATTTAAGGCGATCACTCTGTCCTGATAGGCTACTGCATATGGGCATGTGTTACAAGTAAATACAACAATGTAACCCTTTGCCTTTTTGTAATCAGCTAATGATACAGTGTTTCCATCATAATTTTTAAGGCTGAAATCTTTTGCGACATCGCCAATCTGATAGCCGGCTGTCTGAGCCTTTGCAAGCAATCCAATGCTTAACAAACAAAGTGTGAATAGCTTCTTCATATTTTATTGAATCGATTTGTAAGTTGTTTCTAATTCTTCGTAGGTAAATTCCTTTTCATAAAATTTCCTTATTGCCTTGCTTTTATTTACAAATAATGTACCTGGCAAAGCACCCGACCATTCTTTGCTTATCTGGTCAATGAACTGTTGCTGGTTAGTTTCATTCAACAAGAAAACCTCATTATTTAGCTTCCTCTTCTGTACAAAGGGAACAACCGCTGTTTGAAGCTTTGATTTAAAATCAAGGCTTACCAAAAGTACTTTCAGGTTTTGATTTTTATAAGACGATTGCAGCTTTTCAAAATAAGGAAGTTCAGCAATGCATGGAGCACACCAGGTTGCCCAAAAGTTGATTACATAAGTTGTGTCTTTTCCCTGGCTTAAGCGGTTTTCTAACTGATTTATAGTCAACAAGTTTACCGTTTGTGCATTTGTACGAAATTGTACAGTTGCTAATAAAATGAGGGCGATGATATAAGGCCAACGTTTCTTCATGGGCATAGAAAGGCAGCAAGTTAAACTAATTTAACGAAAATCAGATTTAAGAAATTGTAGCCTTACTAAAATCGAACTACTCCACCTCAGAATACAAAGGATCATTTTTAATACTTCCGCCGTGGGAAAAATATTTATAGTACCAGGGGTCTTTGAGGTTACTTATTACCACTCCCCTACTGGACGAGGCGTGTACAAACCTATTATTTTTCAGGTAAACACCCACATGGCTAAACTTACCGCTAAAATCAAAAAATACCAGGTCGCCTTCTTCCAGGTCTTTTTCATATTTCCTCTTTACATTTTCAGCCATATGGCGGGCCATGCGAGGTAAGTTTCTGTTGTAAATTTCTTTTTCTAACAGAATAGCAAAAGCCGAACAATCGACACCTCTTTTATCTCTACCCGCAGCCTTATATGGAACACCTATCCAGTCGTCAATAAAGCGGTATAACTTTTCGTTTTTAACTTCCTTTTCGGATACATCTAACAGAGCCGCATATCTTTCCTTTATGGATCCGCGAAACTCCTTTCCCCTCGCCTTTGATGAATCTGTAAGCATTTTCTTCGACTTACAGGAGAATAAGAAAACGCTACTCAATATCATCAGGCCGGCCAATCGTAAACTCAATCTCAACTTCATGCAGCAATATGGCAAAATGATTATTTCGGTAAAATCCGAAGTTTTTAACATTTTAACATTAAAGCCTTTTTACAGCCTGAGGGCAAGTAGGGTTACAAGTGCCCACCGAGTTAAATTTTGCAAAAAGCTAGGCTTTTATTACTCTTTGAATTTCATCAAGCTTCATTAGAGCTTCTACTGGCGTGAGCGTGTTAACATCAAGATTATTGAGCAAATCGCGAATTTTAACCAGTATAGGGTCGTCAATTGAAAACATTTGCAGCTGGTAAGCTTGCTGTTGTACTTTCTTGATGCTGTCTTTTATATGTTCGCCGCCGGTACGTTCCTGCTCCAATCGTTTCAAAATTTCGTTGGCACGGCCGATTAGTTTTGGTGGCATACCAGCCATTTTAGCTACGTGAATACCGAAACTATGCTCACTACCGCCGGGAACCAGTTTGCGAAGAAAAATCACTTTGTTTCCCACTTCCTTAACCGAGACATTGTAATTTTTAATGCGATTGAAGGAGTTCGACAATTCATTTAATTCGTGGTAATGCGTTGCAAACAATGTTTTCGCTTTCGCTGAAGGATTGTTATGCAGAAACTCGGCGATTGCCCAGGCTATTGAAATACCATCATAAGTTGAAGTGCCCCGGCCAATCTCATCCAAAAGGATCAAGCTTTTATCCGACAGGTTATTCAAAATACTTGCCGTTTCATTCATCTCCACCATGAAAGTTGATTCTCCAGATGAAAGGTTATCTGAAGCGCCAACACGGGTGAAGATCTTGTCAACCAAACCGATAAGGGCGCTCTTTGCAGGCACAAAGCATCCTATTTGCGCCATTAGCACAATGAGGCCTGTTTGCCTTAGCAAAGCCGATTTACCTGCCATGTTAGGCCCTGTGATGATAATGATCTGTTGGGTTTCGCTATCCAGAAAAACATCATTGGTAATGTAATCTTCGCCAACCGGCAAATTCTTTTCAATTACAGGATGCCTTCCTCCCTTAATATCAATCACCGAAGAATTATCGATTTCTGGCTTAACGTAGTAGTTTTTTATTGCGACAGTTGCAAAACAAAGCAACACATCTAATTGAGCTACCAATTGCGCATTTAGCTGAATTGGCTTTATATACTCTGAAAGAGCAAAAACCAATTCGTTATATAAACGGGTTTCGAGTGCCAGAATTTTTTCTTCAGCACCCAAAATCTGCTCTTCGTATTCTTTAAGTTCGGGAGTGATGTACCGCTCTGCATTAACCAGGGTTTGCTTACGAATCCACTCAGATGGAACTTTGTCTTTATGGGTATTAGAAACTTCGAGGTAGTAGCCAAACACATTATTAAAAGCAACTTTAAGGGAAGGAATTCCTGTTGCTTCAGCTTCGCGCTTTTGTATCTCTACCAGGTAGCCTTTTCCGCCAAATGCAATTTTACGCAGGCGGTCAAGCTCTTCATTTACGCCCTCTGCAATTACTCCGCCTTTAATGAGCATAGCCGGCGGATCAGGATTCAATTCGCGTTCAATTTTTTCGCGAATAAGCAGGCATGGGTTTAGCTGCTCGGCAATAGTCCTGAGAGCAAGGTTATTCGTATGTTCGCACTGCTTTTTAATGGCTTCAATTGCTGCCAGCGCCCTCCTTAACTGGCAAACTTCCCGTGGATTAGCTTTTTGTAAGCCGATCTTGGAAATCATCCTTTCCAGGTCACCGATTTGCCTTATCTCGTCGTTCAGGTTTTCGCGAGTATCTTCAGCATTCAAAAGAAACTCCACCACATCCAATCTGTCTTGTATCGGCTTTTTCTCCTTTAAAGGCATCACAATCCAGCGCCTCAACATCCTTGCGCCCATCGGCGAGCAGGTATGGTCAAGCACATCAACAAGTGTTACCGCATTCTCATTGGAAGATCCAATAAGCTCCAGATTTCGTATGGTAAACCTGTCGAGCCACATATAGCGGTCTTCTTCAATCCTCGAAATACTGGAGATATGCTGAAGGTTGCGGTGTTCAGTTTCATTTAGATAATGTAATGCCACGCCAGCCGCTGTAATAGCAACCGTTAAACGCTCAATCCCAAAACCCTTTAATGAATTTACTTCGAAATGTTTCAAGAGGCACTCCATGGCATAATCGCCAGTGTAAGGCCATTCGTCGAGGCTATAGGTATAAAACTTGGAACCAAAAGTTTCCGTAAAATCACGGCTGCGTGCCTTTTGAAAAATTACTTCGCTCGGCTTAAAACTTTGCAAAAGCTTATCGATGTATTCGCTACTACCCTGCCCTACTAAAAACTCTCCGGTTGATATATCGATGAATGCAATACCTATTGTATTTTTCTCAAAGAAAATAGATGCAAGGTAGTTATTAGATTTTTGTTGAACGATGTTATCACTATAAGCTACTCCAGGCGTAACCAGCTGGGTAACTCCACGCTTAACAATAGTCTTAACCGTTTTGGGATCTTCGAGCTGGTCGCAAATAGCAACCCGCTGCCCTGCCCTAACCAGCTTTGGCAAATATGTTTCCAGAGAATGGTGCGGAAAGCCAGCCAGCTCAATATGCGAAGCTGAACCATTGGCTCTCTTTGTTAGTACAATACCTAAAATCCCCGATGCCCTTACTGCATCTTCACCAAAAGTTTCATAAAAATCACCAACCCGAAACAACAATAAAGCACCAGGATATTTTCCTTTGATGGTATTGTATTGCTGCATTAAAGGGGTTTCTTTGGTTGCGGTCTTTGCCAAGCCTTTTCTCTCCTATTAAACCTGCGAAATTAATTTATTGCCACTGCTTTAGGCCTGTTTGTGGAAAAAGAATGAAAATGTGGATAGGTTTGGTTTACAGGAAGGATCCCGCTTTAGTTCCTCCTTACTAAATGCCTTTAAAGGAATCAATGTGCGGTTGTAAAATTCCAGTTTTACCGGAATTGTCCCATTTGGTACAATTTGATCGGATTTGTCCGGCTTTGGCTAATATTGTCCCTTCAGTCAGTGTTCAGTCATCCTTCAGTTATCCTTCAGTTAAAGTATATTGTGGGCCTGAGGCACTATTTAAATTTTAGTGTATCGTATCCTGCACTAAAATCCAAAGGTTTAATCCTAATATTCTTTTTCTTTAAGAAGTAGTCCTGATTGATAGCCAGAAAAATAGCATAACTCACTCTTTGTGAGTAAACTTAAATCTTCGAGAGACCAAGCTGGGAGGTAGGAGAACCGTTAAGCAGCGAGCTAAAGCCGCCCTCGAGTGCAAGAGCGGCTTTCGTTCTTTATTTTGAATAAGGGAAATTCCTCGACACTTTCCTCATCATGCGTTCAACTAGTTGGTCAGTCGATCCTAAAAGATTATCATTCATAGTTTTAACAAATCTCCACAATAGTTCGCCATCTGAACCATTATTTAAGGTCAAAAACAATGTACCTGTTCCTGTTTTGCCACTTCCGTTGAGCAAAAAGACTGTTGCAAGCGCTGCAGCCTCTGATTGAGTTTGCTCTGTTTGAAATTTGCCTCCTAGTACAGCATCAACTCCTAGTTTTTTAGCTAAGTCATCTTTTGTTATACTTTCCAGGCTATCAACCAAGCCAGATTTCTTCAACAAAATGTTTGTTTTTTCGACGTCCTGAAAAGAGACAGAGTAGTCATCAGCTTTCTTCAATAAGTAAGTGTACATACTTTGCTGAATGGATTTTGCCATAGAAAGTTCCTGAGCTCTGTTAGCCTCGGCACTGAAATTTTTTGGCTGCTTTCGGTATTTGATCATTACATCAAAAGGAAGGATTGCTACGGTTTTGTGCTTCTCTGTCTCCATTTTCAATTTAGGGCTTTCAAACACCTGCTTTGCAGTTTCAAATTGTGCTTTTACTGTTACAGCGAACGATAAAAGCAAAACAAATAATCCAGTTTTCTTCATTGCGATTTAATATATGATGAGCAATTGAACAAGTATTGAGTTGGTTATTTCAGCAACTTTAAATTAATAGCATCTAATAATCTAATAAGTAGAAGTTGTACCGATCAGGAGGAATCTAACAGTTTCACCTTTTTTTAATTTCCCTATTCCCAATAGAATAATCTTCCATCTCCTTTCGAAACCTCTTATTAACCTGGTTGGCATATAGGAAATTGCTTAATGCAAGGGGCACACCTATGATAGGCACCAACCGGATAAACGTGTTTCTCTGATGATGTTATTACGTTGCAATTTGTGGTTTCGCTACTTGTGGTTAAAATAATTGCTTACAAAGCGAGTAAAACAAGTAAGAAACATTGTTTTGCTTTAATTGATGGAATACATGAGATAAAACTATAAGGACATTTTTGCCGTATTGAAGGCCGGTTTCAAATTATTAGTGATGCTAAAAGCAAAAGAAATAGTTTCTGGTTTGATTCGCTTGTATTTTGCCGCACATCCACACAGCATTAGCCCTGAAAGAGCTAAAAGAAACCTTTCGTCATTGTGATAAAAGGATGAAAGGGCGAAATTAGAAAATTCCTATAAAAATCTAATAGACCTATACATTGCCCCAACCCTGCGCAAGCACATCAGCCAGGTGCATCGTTTTAATCCCTATATTGTTTTGGTCGATATAGGCTTGTAACTGCATAAGGCAAGAGGCATCTGTAGAAATGATATATTCTGCGTCTGCTGCCAGAGCGTGGTCAATTTTTTGCTGAGCCATAGCGCTCGAAATGCTATTGAATTTAACGGCAAATGTTCCGCCGAAACCGCAGCAAGTATCATTATCCTTCATCTCTACCAGGTCAAGCCCATGAACTTTGGCAAGCAGTGCACGAGGCTCTTCTTTAATTTTGCATTCGCGCAAGCCAGAACAAGAATCGTGGTAAACTGCCCGGCCTTCCAGCTCAGCACCAAAGTAATCTTTCTTTAAAACGTTCACCAGGAAGTCTGACAGTTCATGAATATTGCTTTGGATATTACGGCATTTATTATGTACGGCGGTATTGGTGAACAAATCGTTATAGTAGTTCTTTACCATTCCGGTGCACGATGCAGAGGGAGCAACTATATAGTTGTTTTCAGAAAAATCATTGAGGAATTTATAGCCCACTTCTTTTGCTTCATCCCAAAAACCGGCATTAAAGGCAGGTTGCCCGCAACAGGTCTGCTGTGGGTTATATTTCACTTTACAACCTGCTTTTTCCAGAATCTTAAGCGTATTGGATGCAGTTTCAGGATAAACCTGGTCTATAAAGCAAGGGACAAATAGTTCAACAGTCATAATCGAAGCCAAAGGTAAAAGCATAACGCTTAAACCACATAATCTTATTTAATTTCTTTTGTTTGCGAACGCAGTAAAGCATTTAATAAAAAGAAGCCTATTACAAAAAATATACTTAAGCCCAAGGCCGAATTACGGATATTTGAATGTTCTTCTACAAAAGCGAAAGTAGCAAGGCCTATTACTATTGCTACTTTTTCGGTAACGTCGTAAAAACTGAAATATGATGCGGTGTCAGGCGTATTTTCAGGCAGATATTTAGAATAAGTAGATCGAGATAAGGACTGAATTCCGCCCATTACCAATCCAACCAGAACGGCCATAATGTAAAACTGACTTGCCTTTGAGATATAATAGGCACCGATACAAACTCCTACCCAAATAAACACAGTCAGCATCAGCACTCTTATATTTCCGATGCGCTTTGCCAGCCCAGACATTAAATAAGCGCCGCCTATTGCTACCAGCTGAATAATAAGAATTGTAGCAATTAAATTTGAGGTGCCTAAATGCAATACCTTCTCTCCGAAGCTGGCCGCAACCAACATAATAGTTTGTACGCCAATTGAATAAAAGAAAAAGGCATATAAAAAGCGCTTCAATTGCTCGTTTTCTTTTACCTGATACCAAACTTTTTGTAGCTCCCTATAACCATTACTGGCAGGTTTCTCTTCGGTGTTCGCAGTGCCTTTAGGTAACTTTGCAAAAGGAATCTGAGCAAATCCAATCCACCATAAACCCACTAATAAAAAGGATAAGCGTGCTGGAAAAGACCCATCTGTAATGCCAAACAGCTCTGGCTTCAATACAAAAACAAAGCAAATAATTTGAAGTAGAACGCTACCTATATAACCGTAAGCAAACCCTTGCGCACTCACCCTATCCTGTTCGTCTACTGTTGCAATTTGCGGCAGGTAAGAGTTGCTAAACATTACTCCGCCAATATAACCCATAGCCGCGATTGCAAAACAAATTACACCGAGTTCGAGCGTTTCTAGTTTAAAAAAGAACAATCCCATGCAGGCAAGGCCTCCTAAATAAGTAAATGCCTGCATATATATTTTCTTATTGCCAGCACTGTCAGCCTTACTTGAAAGCAATGGTAATAAAGCAGCCATAATTAAGTAGGCTACAGCTAATGCATAATTTGATAAAGCGGTATTTACAAATTGGAAACCAAAGAATGAAACTTTGTCTCCATGTTCCTCGGTAGTGGTGATGATAGTATAATAAGCTGGGAAAATGGTTGATGTAATTACCAGATTATAAGCTGAGTTAGCCCAGTCAAACATTGCCCAGGAACGAATGATTGACTTGTTATTCTTTATATCCTGCATACATCGCCGAAAGTAGATAAAATTTTGCTTTAGGAGAAATGGGGAGGGCGAAGTCAGAAGTCTGAAGACGGAAAGTCTGAGGTAGGAAAGTCAGAGATCGGCAAGTCTGAAGTCCGAGGTCGGAAGTCTGATACTTGTTTCTTGTTTCTTGCCTCCTGTTTCCTCACACCTGACACCCCTACTAAACAAAAGCAAATCGCGCTATGTTAAAGCCAATACAATAAAACAATAACAAACATTTATGAAAAACATCATAATTCTCTCCACCCTGTTATCAACTTTTATCGCTTGCAACCGCCCTTCCAAAGAGTTGGCTACTGTTGAAATTGGTATGACCAAAACTGAAGTTGTCAATATTGTTGGCGAGCCTCCTAAAAAGGAAGTTGTCAACAAAACCGAAGTTTGGGATTATCCAGATTCGGCGCGAACTGTGGTTTTCAGGGCTGATACAGTTTATGCAATCATGACTTCTCCTAAAGCCCGGTTGGACTCCATGAGCAGGTGGCTCGATACCACTAACCAAAAAGTAAAAAAAGGATTTGGTAAAGTGGGTGATAAATTGGATAATGCCGCCGATAAAATTAAGGACAAATTTAAAAAGGATACCTCCGGGTCTAAATAACATAATGGCTATCGAATCAATCAATCCGGCTACTGGCGAACTTATTAAAAGCTATCAACCACTATCTCAATCAGAAGTTGAACAAAGAATAAGTGAAACTCACAATTCCTGGCTTATATGGAAAACCATTTCATACCAGGAAAGGGCCCGGTACATCAAAAATACTGCAGAAATACTTCGCAAAAGAAAGGAAGAACTTGCCCGGCTAATGGCATTAGAAATGGGAAAGCCTTTAAAAGCTGGCGAAGCCGAGATTGAAAAATGTGCTGTTTGCTGCGAATATTATGCAGAAAACGGAGCTAAGTTTCTTAGCCCCGAAACGATAGAAACAGATGCAAATAAAAGTTATGTAGTTTTCCAGCCTCTGGGCGTGATTCTGGCAATTATGCCCTGGAATTTCCCATTCTGGCAAGCCTTCCGATTTATAGCCCCGGCTTTAATGGCAGGCAACTGTGGTGTGTTAAAACATTCTTCGACCGTTGGCGGCTGCGCAATTGCTATTGAGGAAATCATACGTGAAGCAGGCTTTCCGGGTAACGTTTTTCAAACTCTCCTTATTGGTAGTGATGCTGTAGATAAGGTTATTGAAAATCCTTTTATTAAGGCAGTTACTTTAACAGGAAGCACCTCAGCTGGCAAAAAGGTAGCACAAAAAGCGGCATCTCTTTTAAAGAAGTCTGTACTGGAGCTTGGAGGCAGCGACCCTTATCTGATTTTAAAAGATGCAAGCCTCGAATTAGCGGCAAAAGTATGCACCGAAAGCCGCTTAATTAACAGCGGCCAAAGCTGCATTGCTGCCAAAAGGTTTATTGTGGCAAAAGAAATTGAAGATGAGTTCATTAATCACTTCAAGGAGAACATGTCATCCAAAAAGATGGGCGATCCGCTGGATGAAAAAAACACCATTGGCCCGCAAGCCCGTCACGATTTAAGGGATGAACTCCATCAACAAGTATTAAAAAGTATAGAGCTAGGTGCCAAATGTGTGCTTGGAGGAGAAATACCCGAAGGCAATGGCGCTTTCTACCCTCCTACCATCTTAACCAATGTAAAAAAAGGAATGCCGGCCTTTGACGAGGAATTGTTTGGCCCTGTAGCAGCGGTGATCAGCGCAGAAACTGAACAGCAGGCAATTGACATAGCCAACGACAGCGTTTTCGGATTGGGTGCTTCTGTATTTAGCAAGGATATTCAAAGGGCAGAACATATCGCGTCGCAGCTTTTAAATGCAGGTTCATGTTTTGTAAATGAGCTGGTAAAATCAGATCCACGACTCCCCTTTGGCGGAATAAACCAATCCGGCTATGGCCGTGAATTGGGTGTTTATGGCATAAAAGAGTTTGTCAATATTAAAACAGTCTTTATCAAAGAACCCTAAAAACACTCAAACTATCCCTTAACATAATACCGGTCAAACATCTGATTATAAATATCATTTTACTTTAAAGAAAACACATAGAAGGCTATTTGAGCAATAGCTTATTTGACAAGTTGCTGACTACCTAACAATTAGAAATGCCGCAGTAAAAAAGTATCTTTGCAGCTTTATTATGAGCAAGCACGGAAGAATTTTAGTGGCAATGAGTGGCGGAGTTGACAGCTCTGTCGCAGCAGTGATGTTACATGAGCAAGGATACGAAGTAATTGGCTTAACCATGAAAACATGGGATTATGCCTCTTCCGGCAGTTCATCTAAGGAAACTGGATGCTGTAGCCTTGACTCTATTAACGATGCCCGTGCGCTTGCTGTTTCGTACGGCTTTCCGCATTACATCCTTGATATCCGCAGCGAATTTGGCGACTTTGTTATCGATAATTTTGTTGATGAATACCTTGCCGGCCGCACTCCGAACCCTTGCGTTTTATGCAATACCTATATTAAATGGGAGGCACTGCTTAAACGTGCAGACAAGCTGGATTGCGAATTTATCGCCACCGGACATTACGCCAATATCCGCTTGCAAGAGAACGGCCGCCATGTAATCTCCAAGGGCAAAGACGAAAACAAAGATCAATCGTACGTGCTTTGGGGTGTTTCGCAGCAAAACCTTGCCCGTACCAAATTCCCTTTGGGCAGTTTTACCAAAGCCGAAATCCGCCAGATGGCTTTAGATATGGGGCAGGAAGAACTGGCTAAAAAGAGCGAAAGCTATGAAATCTGTTTCGTGCCAGATAACGATTACCGTTCCTTCTTACGCCACCAGGTAGAAGGGCTTGACGAAAAAATCGGTAAAGGCAATTATATCTTATCAGATGGCACCGTGGTTGGAAAACATGAAGGCTACCCTTTTTATACCATCGGGCAACGTAAGGGATTAGGCATTGCTTTAGGACAGCCAATGTTTGTGACCAAGATTATGCCCGAAAGTAATACCGTTATGCTTGGCACTGCCGAAGAGTTAAGCAAATCAACTGCTTTAGTTAGGAATGTCAATCTCATTAAATACGAAAGCATTAACGAACCTTTGGAAGCCGTAACAAAAATTCGGTACAAAGATGCAGGTACCCTCAGCACCATTGTGCAGGAAGGCGATATCATGAAAGTTGATTTCCATCATCAGGTATCGGGTATTGCGCCAGGGCAATCTGCTGTATTCTACGAAGGCAACGATTTGCTGGGAGGAGGATTTTTACTCTAAATCGGATTCTTTATATTCGCTAACAAATAGCACTGTATGTTTAAAGCGACAAGTAAAATCAAATTTCTTTTAGTAGCTGCTCTAAGCATATCTGTTTTCTTTGCCTGCAAAAAACATGAAACGCTGCCCCCAGTGGATTTTAAATGGGCATATTACCCATTAAAACTGAACAGTGTTATTGTTTATCGTGTAGATTCAACCCAATACTATCAGTTTAGCAATAGCAAGACAACTTATAATTTTGAATTGAAAGATTCGGTTGTAAGCGACATTTCTGAAGGCAACAGCAAAATAGTTGTTATTCATCGCTATAAAAGGCCATTAAATGGGACATGGGCATTTCAAAAAGTCATAACCCGAACTTTAACTGGCTCGCGTGCCGAAGAATTTATTGATAATATCAGATTTGTCCGCCTGGTATTCCCGCCTCAAATAGATAAATACTGGAAGGGTAATACCTATAATACGTTGAACGATTATGCAACTTTCAGTATTACCCACCTTGACCGCAGGGCTGAGATAAATTCCCATGTGCTTGATTCAACCCTTACCGTTGAAGAAGTGCAGGAAGACAACTTGATTCGCCAGTACTATGCCACAGCTGTTTATGCAAAAAACATAGGCCTTGTGCAACGCTATGAAGTAAACGGAGAAACAGAAATTACCGATACAATAATAAAAGAAGGTTACCGCTATACGATGAAGCTTATATCGTTTAAGTAAACCGATTTTTTATTTTCTCCTACGCCTCTCCCTTCCTTTTATTATTTTTTTCAATTTGGCATTAGAACTATTAATGACTTTATTTGCAAAAAATAGAGTTTTTTGATGGCAAAAAATTTATTGATTGTAGAGTCTCCTGCGAAAGCAAAAACTATAGAAGGTTATCTTGGAAAGGACTTTCTGGTCAAATCAAGTTATGGGCATATCCGCGATTTGGTGAAAACCGATGATGCTATAGATGTAAACAACAACTTTGTTCAGAAATATGAAGTACCGGCTGATAAAAAAGCCGTAGTAAGCGAATTGAAGAAATTAGCTAAGGAAGCAGAAACTGTATGGCTTGCTTCCGATGAGGACCGCGAGGGAGAAGCTATTTCATGGCACCTTTTTGAAACATTAGGCCTGAAAGAAGACAAAACCAAGCGGATCGTTTTTCATGAGATAACCAAACCTGCCATATTAAAGGCAATTGAAAACCCCAGAAAAATTGATTACAATCTGGTAAATGCCCAGCAGGCAAGACGTGTGTTGGACAGGCTGGTGGGTTTCGAACTTTCGCCGGTGTTGTGGCGCAAAGTAAAGCCTTCATTATCTGCCGGCCGTGTGCAATCTGTGGCTGTAAGGCTCATAGTTGAACGCGAGCGCGAGATCAATAAATTTAAAGCAACTGCTGCTTTTAAAGTAACTGCCATATTCTCTACAGGTAAGCAAAAGGAATTATTCCGTGCAGAGCTTCCTGAGAGATTTGAAACTGAAGCTGAGGCTGAGAAGTTCCTTGAGGCCTGCAAAAGCGCCAATTACTCTATCAACAGCCTTGAAACCCGCCCAACCAAACGCAGCCCGGCCCCTCCTTTTACAACTTCGACTTTGCAGCAGGAAGCCAGCCGTAAACTGGGATATTCGGTTTCGAGAACCATGTCAATCGCCCAAAAGCTTTACGAACATGGATTTATCACCTATATGCGTACCGACTCGGTAAATTTATCAGACACGGCTTTAAATGCAGCTTCTGCAGAAATCCATTCAGCATATGGAGATAAATATTACCAACACAGAAAATTCAAAACCAAATCGGCAGGTGCACAAGAAGCTCACGAAGCTATCCGCCCTACGTATTTTGAACAACATACTATTGAAGGTGACAATTCTGAAAAGCGCCTGTACGAATTAATCTGGAAACGTGCTATCGCTTCACAGATGAGCGAAGCCCAGTTTGAAAAAACTACAGCCAAAATTTCAATATCTACCCGTAGCGAGCAATTTGTTGCCAATGGAGAGGTAATGAAATTCGATGGTTTCCTGAAAGTGTACATGGAATCAACCGATGAAGAGCAGGAAGCTAACCTGGATGAAGAAAACGCAAATGCAATTCTGCCTCCTTTATCAAAGGGACAGGAACTTCAGGCACAGGAAATAAAAGCAACCGAGCGCTTTAGCCGCCCTCCAGCAAGATATACAGAGGCTAGCCTTGTAAAAAAACTGGAAGAATTGGGCATCGGCCGTCCGTCTACTTACGCGCCAACAATATCTACAGTCCAAAACCGAGGCTATGTGATAAAGGAAGAACGCGAAGGAAAATCACGGAAGTTTAATGTACTTACTTTAGCCAAAGGCGAACTTAATAAAGAGGTAAAAACAGAAATAACCGGTGCTGAGAAAGGCAAGTTATTCCCAACAGACATAGGCGCTGTGGTAAACGACTTCCTGGTTCAGCACTTTAACGGCATTGTCGATTTTCATTTTACCGCCAGTGTAGAAAAGCAATTCGACGAAATAGCCCACGGGTTAAAGGAGTGGACAGAAATGATAAAATCGTTCTACAACCCATTCCACCAGGAGGTTGAAACAACGATACAAACTGCTGAAAAAGCACGTGGTGAACGCGACTTAGGTGTAGACCCTGAAACCGGTAAAAGAATGTCTGTGCGAATTGGACGTTTTGGGCCCTTTGTCCAAATTGGCGAAAATGCAGAAAATGAGGGTGATGAAAAACCTCGTTATGCCAGCCTTCGCACCGGACAAATGATCGAAACCATTACATTAGAGGAAGCGCTTGAACTATTCAAACTTCCGAAAAAAGTTGGTGTTTTTGAAGATAAGGACATGACTGTTGCTATCGGCCGCTTTGGGCCTTATGTGCGCCACGCCAGTGCGTTTTATTCCCTTCCAAAGGGACTTGACCCGCATAGCGTAACCGAAGCAGAGGCCATTCAGATTATTGAAGAAAAACGTAAAAAGGATTCAGAGAAACTAATCAAATCGTTCGATGAAAATCCTGACGTTAAAATATTGAACGGACGTTGGGGGCCATACATTGAGTACGGAAAGCTTAATGTAAAAATCCCTAAAGGAAAAGAAGCAAAAGACCTGACTTTTGAGGAAGTAAAAGCATTGGCTGATGCTGCCGAAAAAGAACCCAAAAAAACAGGCAGGAAATTTGCAAAGAAAAAATAGAACTATAACAAAGTGAATAAGGCACCCGTATAATGCCTTATTCACTTAACCTATCTTAATGCCATGAAAAAAGACATTCCCATAAAAGTTGTTGAAGATATCGCGGTAGCAGTTGTTCTGGAAAATGAAACTCCTGAAGCTAAAACTTGGAATGTTTACCTGATCAACCTTAAAGACCAGCCGATTGAAACAGTACTGATTACATCTAAAGGATACGGCCTTAAAGACGGCGAAGATGTTAAAACCTCCATTTTAAGGCATTCTATTGGCGATGTAGGCAGTAAAGACTATGCTAAAATAGAAGCGATAGATGAGCAGGTATTTGGCCTTACCAATGAATACTGGCTTAGCTACTATATCGACGGACACCTCTACGATAAAAAATTCATATTCCTCCCGGAAAGTATCGTCGAGTCTAACTTAATCCGCATCCCGGTGGTGAATAAACCTGGGGTGATGATTGGGTGAGTTTTAGTGATTTATGATTGGGGTCATAAGCTTTTGCTTAAAATTTTACAGCCTGATTTTGAGTACTTTCAATTTTTTATTCAAAATAAGCACTTTGCTTTCCCATCTCCTCGAGCTACCGTGAGTACACATCTTCTGCACATTCAATTCTTTCTTTTTCTTTTCCATTCGATGAAAAGAAACAAAAATCTTGTGCCTTGCGAGGTGCCTTTTTTCGCACATTCCTCTGCGCAAATTCACTTATCAGCCGCACGGTGCTGCGCCGGACTTTCCCTTTCCGCACATCCCGTCGCTTCAGAAAACCCGACAATGCACCTTCCATATACACAGGCCCGCTGACAAGTGAATTTTTACCCAGGCACTTCGCAAGGCACCGCTCCGAATCAGCGTTTCTACCTGTTTCAAATGCCCTCCTGCAAATCGCCTAAATACAAAAACTTGTGTACACACAGTAGCTCCTTGTCCAAAGGACTCCGGAGAGGAGAGGGATAGGGTAAGGTGATAAAAAGATAGTGCATCGTGTCCGCCTTCCGCATTTAATTAGATTCAATTTGTTTTCTAATGGGGCTCATTGAGCCGAGATTAGTGATCACTTCTTAAAATCTTAAAATTTGGAAATTGAGATTTTTTCACTAACATCAACCTAAAATAATCTTAATCCTTATGCACTGTTTCACAGAACTTGAACCCTGGAAAAAATCCCGCTTATTTCGTATCAAAATTTCAAAGCTATTAATGGTTTTATCAAGTACCTGAGGCAGAAATTGTGATCTCCCAGCTAAAAACTGACGGCATTAAAGCCCAATCTCTAGTCTCAAATCTTCAATCATTTGTACATCCCCACCTACACCCATGACTACCATAAGCAATCAATCCTTTTTTAAAAACCATAAGAATTACGCCATCCTTTTATTATTTGTTTTAGCGGTAATAGCTATCACAGTACATAAATCAGACAAGCCCAAAATTGACAAAAATAATTATGAGGCTTTTAGTGGCTATATAGAAAGTTATACAACCGGTGTAGTATCCCGGGCTAATACTGTTAGAGTACGGCTGGCCATGGATGTGCCAACTCTTCATTCATCTAATGAACCCGTTAAAGAAGAACTTTTTGAGTTTTCGCCTGAGGTGAAGGGAAAGGCTTATTGGATTGATTCGCGAACCATTGAATTCAGGCCGGAGCAAGAATTAGAAGCTGACAGAGAATATACTGCCTCGCTGGATTTAGCGCAACTCATGGATGTACCTCCTAAGCTTCATAAATTCCGTTTTGATTTTCAAACCATTAAACCGGACTTTTCTATTGAAACCCTTGGCTTAACTTCTTCCAGTAATAATTCGGCTGATAAAATGAATTTTACAGGAGTGCTTACCACTGCCGACGTGGAAGAAAGTTCTGCTATTGAGAAGCTTATTCAGGTGAATTACTATGATAACACCAGAATAAAATGGGAGCACAATGCAGATAGCCGGATGCATACCTTCACTATTCAGAATATAACCCGATACAAAGCAGCGAAGACACTTACTGTAAATTATGACGGGGAACCTATTAATGTAAGTGGCGGCGGAAAGGAGCAGGTGGAAGTGCCTGCTTATGGTGATTTTAAGGTATTGAATGTTAAAGTCATTCAGGATAAAGAACAATATGTAGCTGTACAATTTTCAGACCCTATAAGAATTGGGCAAGAGCTAACCGGACTTTTAGGTATCAGCAATCAGGCTATGCCTGCTTATACCATTAATGGCAGCGAAGTAAGGCTTTATCCGGCAGAGCGGCTGGATGGCGACTATACAATTTTTGTAAATGAGGGCATTGAAAACTTTGGTGGGAAAAAGCTGAACCAATCTTTCTCGGCCAATGTGGTTTTCCAAAACACAGACCCGGCTGTAACTATCCCTGGACAGGGCGTTATATTGCCACATTCGGGTAAACTAATGATGCCATTCGAGGCAGTTAACCTCAATGCGGTGGACGTAACAATCATTAAAATTTATGGCAATAATATCCCTCAATACCTGCAACAAAATACGTTCAACGGGGAAAATCAATTAAGGCAGGTTGCAAGGCCCATTAAGCAAACAACCATCCGCCTTGATGAAGACAGAAGCCTCAACTTGCATAAAAAGAACCGTTTTATGCTGGATATAGACAAACTGATCCGCACAGAACCTGGAGCAATCTACCGCATCACCATTGGCTACCGGCCTACTTATAGCGTTTATTCCTGCAAAGAGAGGATAAGCAACCCAGATGAAGGCGAGGGTTATGAAGGGGAAGGCGAAGAGGAATACGCCAATTCAAATGGCATTGACGAAGATGATGAGTTTTGGAACCGATACGACAACTACTATCCCTACGGCTATAATTGGGATGAGCGCGATAATCCTTGCAGTGATTCCTACTATAATAAAGAGCGCTGGGCTTCCAGAAATGTTTTAGCCTCAAACATCGGCTTAATTGCCAAGCAAGGGAATAACAACAACCTAACTATTGCCGTAACCGATATTTTATCAGCAGAACCGATGAGTGGAGTAGAGCTTGAACTAATGGATTATCAACAACAGGTTATCGGCAAAATAACGTCGGGCGACAATGGGCTGGCTCAAATCCAGTTAAAGCGCAAACCCTACCTGCTCGTTGCCAAAAAGGGCGAAGAGCGTGGCTATTTAAAATTAGATGATGGAAGTTCGCTGCCATTGAGCCGCTTTAATATTGGCGGTGAGCAGGTACAAAAAGGATTAAAAGGGTTTATTTATGGCGAACGCGGGGTTTGGCGTCCGGGCGATTCTTTGTTCTTAACCTTTATTCTTGATGATAAACAAAATAAGTTGCCAGCAGGGCACCCTGTTGAATTTGAACTCTACAATCCGCAGGGGCAGCTTTATAAGCGCATAACTCAAACACAATCTGTTAAAGGGTTTTATACCTTCAAAACCGCAACAGAACAGGCCTCTCCTACCGGAAACTGGGCTGCTAAGGTAAAAGCAGGTGGCGCCGTTTTTGAAAAACGCATTCGCATAGAAACTATAATGCCTAACCGCCTTAAGTTAAACTTGTCGTTTGGGGGCCAACAACAGCTTACTAAAGGACAAAATGCAAAAGGCACATTAAAAGCCGAATGGCTTTTTGGAGGCGCAGCAAAAAATCTAAATGCTAAAATTGATGCCTATGTTTCTGCCGATAAAACCGAATTCAAGGGTTTTGAGAAATTCGTTTTTGACGATCCGGTAAGGCCATTCAGTTCTCAGTTGCAAAGCGTATTTGATGGAAAAGTGGATGAAAACGGGCTGGCCGCAATTGATGCTGACATTAATGTAGAAGAGCAAGCTCCCGGAAGGCTCAATGCCAATTTTATGGTTAAGGTATTTGAGCCGGGAGGTAATTTCAGCATCAGCCAGCTTTCTATGCCTTATAATGTTTATTCAGGATATGTAGGCATAAAAACACCCGAAGGCGAAGGCTTTAATGAAATGCTGGTAACCGACGTTGACCATACCATCGAAATTGCCGCGGTAGATGCCAATGGAAATCTTCAGGCGGGTAGCCGCGATGTTGAAGTGGAGCTTTATAAAACCAAATGGCAATGGTGGTGGGATGAAGACGACACCGAGGTAAGCAATTTCACCCAGGATGAATACAACAAGCTTGTAAGTACCACAACAGTTACCCTAAACAATGGCCGTGGAAATTGGAAGCTTCGTATTAACCAACCTGAATGGGGCCGCTTCCTTATCCGCGTGAGAGATCCGAGAACTGGGCACACCACAGGAAAATTCGTTTATATCGATTGGCCAAACTGGGCACAGCGTATGCAAAACGAAAACCCAACTGAGGCAGCAATGCTTTCGTTCACATCCAACAAGGAAAAATACAAAGTTGGGGATGAAGCTGTTTTAACCATTCCAAGTGGAAATGCTGGACGTGGCTTTGTTAGTGTTGAAAATGGAAGCCGCGTTCTTAAGACATTTTGGTTTGAAGCTAAAAAGGGACAAACTCAGTTCAGGTTCAAAGTCGATAAAGATATGGCGCCCAATGTTTTTGTAAACGTTACGCTATTACAGCCTCACTCACAAACTGTTAATGACTTACCCATCCGGATGTATGGCGTTATTCCATTAGAGGTAGAAGACCCTAATACTATTTTGAGGCCGGTTATTTCTATGCCTGATGAAATTAAGCCCGAGACTAATTCTTCGGTAACAGTTTCCGAAGCTTCGGGCAAGCCAATGGTTTATACTATTGCTTTGGTAGATGAAGGTTTGCTGGATATTACCAATTTCGATACTCCAAATCCGCATGCAGCCTTTTATGCCCGAGAAGGCTTGGGTGTAAAAACCTGGGACTTATTCGACTATGTTATTGGTGCCTACGGCGGTGATTTACAAAGAATTTTAAGCATCGGCGGTGACAGGCAATCTGGCAAGGGAGGTAAAAATCCAACGGCAAACCGCTTTAAGCCGGTAGTTAAATTTATGGGGCCGTTTACATCTGACGGCGGTAAAAGGACGCATCAATTCAAGCTGCCACAATACGTTGGCTCGGTAAGAGTGATGGTTATTGCCGGAGAAAACGGAGCTTATGGACATACAGAAAAGGCGGTTAAGGTGAAAAAGCCTTTAATGGTTTTAGCTACCTTGCCGCGTGTGTTAAGCCCTGGCGAACAGGTGCGGCTACCTATTAATGTATTTGCCATGGATAATTCGGTAAAGAATGTAAGCATTGAAGTGCAGTCTAATGCATTTAATTATCTAGACGGCAACCGCAAAACACTATCTTTTAACAAGCCCGGAGACCAATTAGTATACCTAAATCTTGCTACCAAAAATGTGGCCGGTATTGGCAGAGTGAAAGTGATAGCGCGAAGCGGCCGCGAAACATCGGCATTTGATATTGAGCTGGATATACGCAACCCAAATCCGGTTATAACCAAGGTGATAGAGAGAACCCTGGAACCAGGACGGTCGCTAAATATTCCTGTAACTTCATTCGGCACTGCCGGAACAAATAAAGCTACGCTGGAAGTTTCAGCCATCCCTCCTATTAATTTAGATAAACGCTTAAGCTACCTGATACAATATCCACATGGCTGCGTTGAGCAAATTACTTCCGGAGCTTTTCCGCAATTGTACCTGGCCCGGTTACTGCAATTGTCGTCTAAGCAAAAAGCCTTAACCGAACATAATATCAAAGTTGCCATAGCAAGGCTCAATGGATATCTGGGTGTTGACGGGGGAATAAATTACTGGCCAGGTGCTGGCGAAGCGGATGAATGGTGTACAAACTATACCGGCCATTTTATGCTCGAAGCAGAAGCTGCAGGATTTGCCCTTCCACAAGGATTTATATTTCAATGGAAGAAATTTCAAAAATCCAAAGCTGTTTCATGGACGCCTACTACCCTTAATTTTTATGGTGGAGATTTGGTGCAGGCTTATCGTCTATATTTACTGGCGCTAGCCAAGTCGCCGGAATTAGGGGCCATGAACCGCCTGAAAGAATTTAAGTACTTATCACCCGCAGCAAAATGGCGTTTAGCTGCCGCCTACAGGCTAGCCGGGCAAGCTGAAGTAGCGGGCCAACTAGTTAGGGCTTTACCCCTGGTTATTAAGCCATACAAACAGTCTTACGGAACCTTCGGTTCTGACCTACGAGACAAGGCGATGATACTTGAAACCCTAACCTTACTCAATCAACGAAAAGCTGCCGATAATCTTGCAAGAAATATTTCCGCACAGTTATCCAAAGACGAGTGGTACAGCACACAATCTACTGCCTATGCACTTATCGCGATAGCTAAATATGCGGGCAATACATCCGCAAATAAAAAACTGGAATTCAATTATTCGTTTAATAAATCTTCGGGAAAGATTAACCAGGAAGCCTTTTTATGGCAATTGCCCACAAATTTATCAGTTGCAAAAAATGTGGCATCGATAAGCAACAAAAGCAATAAAAGATTATTTGTACGTATAATACAACATGGAAAACCGGCTATTGGGCAAGAGTATTTCCCGGCCAACGATGACAAAACCCTTGGTTTACGTATCGGCTACTTCTCCCTGGGAGGACAACTTTTAGATCCAACAAAACTGCCTCAGGGCACTGATTTTGTTGCGCAGGTGAATATAAGTAACCCTGGAAATAGAGGCTCTTATGAGAATCTGGCCCTTACCCAGCTGTTTCCTTCCGGATGGGAGATCATCAATACAAGGTTAATGGGTTCTGACGAGGTTTTTAAGTCATCTCCTTACAACTACAAAGATATTAGAGATGACAGGGTGAATACCTATTTCGGTTTACCAGAAGGCAAAGAGGTTACTTATTTTGTGTTACTGAACGCCTCTTATACCGGAAAATTCTATCTACCCCCAAGTTATTGCGAAGCAATGTATGACAACTCAATCAGCGCTTCATCGGGTGGAAAATGGGTTGAAGTCTTAAATCAGAATGAAAGCGTTACATCCGCTTCAAGATAAAAACGAAGGCCGCTGAATTTCTCCAGCGGCCTTCGTTTTTATCTTTTTAATCTCTTGCAAGGTATTTCGGTAAGGAAGTGCCTATGATGTAATTCCAACCTTCCGAAAAACTTTTTTTAGAAAAGTTAGGGTCATACTCTGCCGGAAAACTGCCAAGGCCCTCGTGAGTTAATTTCAACTTAGTGCCGTTTCCATCAGGCGTTAGCTCAAAGGAAACAAACGATTCTCCCGGGTAGCCCTCGTATCGCCAGCTATATTTAAGCTTTCTATTCTCCCTGGCTTCCAAAACTTTGCAAACGTGTAAGTATTGCTTTTCTTCAGTCCCTCCATAAAACTCAAATTCAAACCCGATCTCCGGCTCAAATTCCTCCAAACTAAAATACCAATCCTTCATTTTATCCTTGTCAGTTATCGCTTCCCATACCTTCTCAACAGGAGCGTTAAGAGTCTGTTCAATTTCAAATGGTGTATCTTTCATCGCTATTTAGATTAAAAATTACCAACGGCTAAAAGAAGAATTTTCTGTTTCGGCTTTTGTTTTTTTTATTCAATGATTATTACCTTAAACGAGCTTAAAGCATCAAATTATTAAAACACTATTAAATTACATAAAGCAAGTATCGCTTCGAAAAAAAATATTGCTTGGCGCAGTATTTTTTTTGTTGGTTGGATTTTATTTCTGCCTGCCAGAGCCACTTTTTAAGAAGCCCACATCTTTTGTAGTTGAAAGCCGTAAAGGCGAGCTTTTAAGTGCATCTATAGCCAGCGATGGCCAATGGCGGTTTCCGCAAAGCGACTCTATACCTGATAAATTTAAGAAGTGCATTATTGCATTTGAAGACAAACGTTTCTATAATCATCCCGGAATTGATTTCCTTTCGATTGCCAGAGCCGTTAAACAAAATCTGCAGCGCAAACGAATTGTTAGTGGCGGCAGTACGCTCAGCATGCAGGTAATACGGCTTTCGGATGCTAATAAACGCACTTTAGCCAACAAAATCCTTGAAGCGTTGAGAGCATTGCGTTTAGAATGCCGGTATTCAAAGGATGAGATATTGTCATTATATGCGGCAAATGCTCCATTTGGGACAAACGTTGTCGGGCTGGAAGCTGCCTCATGGCGTTATTATGGGAGAAGCCCACACCAGTTATCCTGGGGGGAAACCGCGGCACTTGCCGTCCTTCCCAACTCTCCCTCATTGGTGCATCCGGGAAGAAACCGGGAAAGGCTAAAGCAAAAACGGAACCGGCTAATAGACGCCCTTCAGCAACAGGATATTCTAACCAAGGAAGAAGCTGGACTAGCAAAACTGGAACCCGTACCCGATAAACCACTTGCCCTGCCTGAAGATGCACCTCACCTGCTCGGCTTACTCAAAAAGGATTATAAAAAACATAAAATTCTTACCACAAGGATTAAATCGAGCCTGGAAAGTGCTTTGCAAAAACAAACAAGCAGCATTTTAAGCCAGCACCAAAAACAGCTTTCTGCAAATCAAATAAATAACTGTGCTGCTTTAATACTGGATGTGGAAACTGGTGAGGCATTAGCGTATTGCGGAAACCTATATCAGCCTAAAAATGCAGATATAGAAAGCCACGTAGACGTTATTCAAGCTCCACGCAGTCCGGGTAGTACCTTAAAGCCCTTGTTATATGCTGCCATGATGAATGAGGGAATGTTGTTACCCCATAGTTTAGTGCCCGATATACCTACGCAAATTGCAGGTTATCAACCCAACAATTTTGATTTGGGCTATGATGGCGCGGTTCCAGCTTCTAAAGCTCTGGCCCGGTCGCTGAATGTGCCAGCGGTTAAGATGTTGCAGCAATACCGATACGAGCGATTTCATGGACTTTTAAGGGGAATGGGCATCAGCACTTTAAACAATCCACCAGATTTTTATGGACTATCCCTGATTTTAGGGGGCTGCGAAACCCGTATGTGGGAATTAGCCGGAGTTTATGCAAGCATGGCCCGAAGTCTTAACCATTTTCGAAAAAATAAGGGTCAATATCTGGATGGTGACTGGAGGATGCCAAGCTATTTAAGCCAGGCAATGCCAATAGAATCTGATCTCTCAAAACACGGCAAGCTGAATGCCTCAGCCATTTATTACACTTTTCAGGCTATGAATGAATTAATGCGTCCCGGTGAAGAGTTACTTTGGAAACGGTTCGCTTCTTCACAAGCCATTGCATGGAAAACCGGCACAAGTTTCGGCTTTCGGGACGGATGGGCTATTGGCATAACTCCCCGCTTTGTAGTGGCAGTTTGGGTTGGAAATACTGATGGCGAAGGCAGGCCTGGTTTAACCGGAATTGATGCGGCTGCCCCTATACTGTTTGATATTTTCAGGCTGTTGCCCGCCCCCGTAAACGGCCCGTTCGAATTGCCCTTATCTGAAATGCGGAATATTGAGGTTTGCACCGAGAGCGGTTATAAAGCATCAGATGTGTGCACGTTCCGTAAAACTATGCCTTTGCCCGAAGCTTGCCTGAAGGCGCCAGCTTGTAATTTTCACCAGTTAATTCATCTGGACAAAAATGGCCAGTACCAGGTTAATTCTGATTGCGAATCCCCTTCGAACATGGTACACAAAAGCTGGTTTGTTTTGCCACCTGCTATGGAATACTATTTCAAAACAAAGAATTTCAGCTATCGGCCGCTACCACCATTCCGCATGGATTGCCAGTCCAGCTATTCAGCTGCCCCGGCAATGGAATTAATCTATCCTAAGCCTAATGCCAAAATCTATGTACCTATTGGTATTGATGGCAAACGCGAACAAGTCATCTTTAACGCGGCACACAGAAACCAGACTGGCAAAATATTCTGGCACCTTGATAACAGGTTTGCTGGCACCACACAGGAGATTCACCAGCTAGCTTTACACCCCGGGCCGGGAAGGCATATTATCACGTTGGTTGACGCCCAGGGCAATCGCCTTGAACAGGCTTTTATGATACTTGATAAGGAGAAAAACTAAATTTTACTATCTTGCCCTATGCCTGAAACCAACGGACTGCAACAAATAATGGTACTGGATATTGAAACGGTGCCGCAATACCAAAGTTATGATGAAGTGCCTGAGGTATTTAAAGAACTTTGGGAACAAAAGACCCTTTTCCAGCGCCGGGATGGCGAGACCGCCGAGGAGTATTATCCACGAGCCGGCATATGGGCTGAATTCGGGAAAATTGTATGCATTTCTGTAGGTATTTTCACGAAAGCCGAAGGGCATATGCGCCTAAGAGTAAAATCGTTTTCGGGCGATGATGAATGTAAACTTTTGACTGATTTTATTGCGCTTCTTGATAAGCAAGCACCTACTTTAACATTATGTGCCCACAATGGCAAAGAGTTCGATTTTCCGTATATCTGTCGGCGCACTTTAGTTAATTCGCTCTGCATCCCGCAACAGCTAAACACTAGCGGCAAAAAACCATGGGAAGTAAACCACTTAGACACCATGGAACTTTGGAAATTTGGCGACCATAAGAACTTTACCTCGCTCAATCTCCTGGCAGCTGTTTTTAACATTCCTACTCCAAAAGATGATATTAAGGGCAGCGATGTGCATTGGGTTTACTGGAAAGAACGGGATATCGAGCGCATCAAAACTTATTGCCAAAAAGATGTAATTACCACGGCACAATTATTACTCAGATTTAAAGGGCTTCCAACTTTAGCTGACGAACATATTTCAATTGTATAACAACACAAGAATCGCTTAAGCTAAACAGAATAATAAATACACAGTTTATTAATAGCGAAAGCAATCTATAACACACATGTACACAAATGGCTAAAAACAAAGCTTCACATATTAAACATGTTTTCACTCAACTTATATCGGATGTTTTTGAGAAAAGTGGCAACAAGCCCCTTAATTATAAACAGGTTGCAGCGAAACTTAACTTAAGAGACAGCGAATCCAAGGACAGTATTCGCGACGTGCTGAAAGATGAAACCCGTGCAGGCTTGTTCAAAGAAGTTGAAATTGGAAAATATCAGCTAAAAGAATTAAAAACCTTCCTTACAGGAACGGTATCCATGACCAACGATGGATCGGCATTTATTATTCCGGACGATGAATTCGAAAATGACATTTACGTTGCTCCGCGTAAACTGCGCACTGCCTTAAATGGCGATAAGGTAAAGATTTATGTATTTGCCAAGAGTAAGGGCAAACGCAAGGAAGGCGAGGTTATTGAGATAATCGAGCGGGCTAAAATGGAGTTTACCGGCATTGTTAAAATATCCGAGAAGTTTGCCTTTTTTATCCCTGATGATAAGAAAATGCTGCGCGATATTTTTATTCCCCTGGATGGGCTAAACGGTGCTCAGGATAGGGAAAAGGCTATTGCCAGGATTACCGACTGGCCGGAGGACGCAAAAAATCCTGTTGGTACTATTATAAAAGTTCTGGGCAAACAAGGCGAGCATAATACCGAGATGAACGCCATTCTTGCTGAATATGGTTTTCCGCTCCAGTTTCCACATGAGGTTGAATCAGAAGCTAACGCCATTCCAGAAGTAATTTCAAAGGATGAAATCGGCAAGCGCAGAGACTTTAGAGACACGCTTACGTTTACCATAGACCCCATTGATGCCAAGGATTTTGACGATGCTATCTCCTTTAAATATCTCGACAACGGGAATTATGAAATAGGTGTCCACATTGCAGACGTATCTCACTATGTGAAACCTGATTCGCCTTTGGATAAAGAAGCATTTGAGCGTGGCACTTCTGTTTACCTGGTTGACCGTGTTATTCCCATGCTTCCTGAAAGGCTTTCAAACGGAGTTTGTTCGCTAAGGCCAAAAGAAGAAAAGCTTTGTTTTGCTGCCGTATTTGAACTGGATAAGGAAGCAAACGTGGTGCAAGAATGGTTTGGAAAAACAATTATCCATTCAGACAGGCGCTTTGCTTATGAAGAAGCCCAGGAAATCATCGAAGGCAAATCGCAAGAGTACTTTGAGGAGATCAAAACCTTAAATGAGCTTGCGTACAAACTGCGAGACAGAAAATTTAAACACGGAGCCATCAGTTTTGAATCTGCGGAGGTGAAATTTAAACTGGATGATGATGGCAAACCGCTTGGCGTATATGTTAAAGAGCGCAAAGACGCGCATAAGCTTATTGAAGATTTTATGCTCCTTGCGAACCGAAAAGTGGCAGAGTTTATCGCCAAAAAAGGTAAAGGGAAAAATAAATACACCTTTGTTTACCGTGCCCACGACGCGCCTAACGAGCAAACCTTAACCAATTTCGCAGCCTTTGCGGCTCGTTTTGGGTATAAAATAAACACCAAGTCTGATAAAGAAATTGCCCGTTCTTTAAACCATTTAATGGAAGATGTGGAGGGGAAAAAAGAGCAGAACGTGTTAACCCAACTCGCAATCCGTTCGATGGCAAAGGCAATTTACACCACCAAGAAATCCAGCCATTATGGATTGGCTTTCGACTTTTATACCCACTTCACCTCGCCTATTCGCCGTTACCCCGACGTTTTAGCGCATCGTCTCTTAGAGCATTACCTTGATGGAGGCAATTCTGTAAATGATGAACATTATGAGAAACTCTGCCTGCATGCCTCGCAAATGGAAAAGAAAGCGGCGGATGCCGAGCGGGCTTCTGTAAAATATAAGCAAGCTGAATTTTTAGAGGATAACATTGGAAGAGAATATAGTGGCATTATTTCGGGCGTTACCGAATGGGGAATGTATGTAGAAATTATCGAAAATAAATGCGAAGGAATGATTCGATTAAGAGACATATCTGATGACTTTTATGTACTTGATGAAAAGAACTTCTGTATTATCGGCCAGCGTAAAAAGAAAAAATATCAGCTCGGCGATGAGGTAAAAATTCTGGTTAAAAAGGTTGATTTATCTAAGCGCCAGATTGATTTTAGCTTATTGCAAAATGGAATACCTAAGGATGAATGGGATTTTTAAATAACTTTGCGGCCCTTGCCTTCGGGCGAAACAAATAGCATATGTACTCAGTCAACCAACTCCAGGATTTAATCAATAAGGAAATTGCAGAACAGCAATATCCATTAAATCCGTCAGAACTATATGAACCGATAGACTATATAATGGCCTTGGGTGGAAAGCGAATGCGCCCAGCCCTGCTGCTTATGGCCTGCGATCTATTTGGCGGAAGTGTTTTGAAAGCCCTTGAACCGGCAACCGGCATTGAGATGTTCCATAACTTCACTTTACTGCACGATGATATTATGGACAAAGCGCCCTTGCGCCGCGGCAAACCTACAGTTCACGCCAAATGGAACGGAAGCATCGCTATTTTATCGGGGGATGTAATGCTTGTTAAAGCTTATGAATTGCTGATGAAAGTTGAGGATTCTATTTTGAGGCAGGTTTTGGAGATTTTTAATGAAACTGCTACCGGAGTATGCGAAGGGCAGCAAATCGACATGAATTTTGAGGCACTCGAAAATGTAAGTGTTGAAGAATACCTGGAAATGATTCGTCTTAAAACTGCAGTTCTATTAGGTGGAAGCCTAAAAATAGGCGCCCTTATTGGAAGATCAAATGACGAAGATGCAAGCCTACTTTACCAATTTGGCGAGAAACTTGGGCTGGCTTTTCAATTGCAGGATGATATTTTAGATGTTTATGGCGATCCTGACAAGTTCGGCAAGCAGGTTGGCGGCGATATTATATCCAATAAAAAAACTTATCTCCTGATAAAGGCACTTGAATTAGCTGAAAACCTGGATGCTGAAGAACTGGATTACTGGATAAACGCAGAAAACCCTGATAATGAGGCAAAGGTAAAGGCTGTTACCGATATTTATAACCGACTGGGAGTACGGCAGTTAGCAGAAGAAAAAATGAATTCGTTTGCTGAAAATGCCCTGCAAGCCCTGGATAAAGTTTCAGTAATTAACGAAAAGAAACAAGCGTTAATGAACTTTGCTGAAAAACTCTTGATAAGGGAGAATTAAGCCCTTTATATTTGGCTGAAGATACTTAGGACTCTTCAGCCAAAATATCTTCTCTTTTACATTTAACCTAATTTTTGTTCAGATATAATCAATTTGCTATCAACAAACTAGCTGCTGGTATGTTAGATAAGAAATTGTAAACCAATGTCTGAAAATAACCATATCCGTTTGAATAACCTTGGAGATAACGATATCAACTCCATTGAATCGCACCAGGACCTCAGAAAGTACATCGTCAAAAATTCCAGCGAAAGAGAAGTTGGGCTGGTAAGCGATTTACTTTATGATACCAAATCCAAGAAAGTTAGGTATCTGGTAATCTCACTAACCGGTAAGGATAATTCGGGCAGGGAAATTATTGCGCCAATTGGCACTGTTGACTATTATGAACTGGACAGTTACCTGGTAATCTCTTCTCTTTCAGAAAATTTGATAAAGAAACTTCCGGATTATACTAAAGGACAGGTAAATCCCGGAGTGGAAAATATGGTAAGGCTCGCATTTGCGGGAGAAAGTGAAGAAGCAAATTGCTCTGGCTTAACCGGAAATACAATTTTAAATGAAGGCGAGAATTTTTATTCGCATTTTCATTTTGATGTGAGCTGGATGAAACCCCAGGCAGAAGGCAACACTAAAACTGTAAGTGCAGTTTTCGATGATGCATTGGAAGCAGAAAACTCTATTAGCGAACTACTTAGCTACGGATTTAGCATCAATGATATTCAGCTTAATTCGGAATACTCTGACGAATTAAATAAGGAAGAAAAAATTTCGGGTTCGCTGTTAAGTGTCAAAATTTCAAATGACGAGCAGGCATTAAAGGTTGCTGAAATACTTGATAAAAATGGCTGCCTGAATGTTTACGAAAAAACGGAATAATTAATATTTGCTAAAAAGGAACGGTTGCTGAATTAATTTTCGGGCAGCCGTTTTTTTTGAGGAGGAGAAGCTGAATATTTATAAGTTTTCTGATTTTGAGTTGTATTTAAAGCACTGTGAAGGTATCCGCTGCCGTCTGCTTTAGCTGACGGATAAGAAATGTCTATAAAGAAGGCTTTAGCCGCACTAATGTGGCTAAAGCCCCTTTTTTACCTCTAAGAGTCCGTTGACTGAAGTCAACGGCAATAGAATTCATGGCCAATAGACCAACAAAAAAGCCCTTGCAATTTCTCGCAAAGGGCCTCTCCTCTTTTTATTAAAAACTCTTATTAAGCTTCGCTTTGCGCAGCAGACAAAACTTTTTTATGATATTTAACCAAACCTTCAATTGGTGATTTTAAAATCTGGCCAGCTTTCATTCCGTACTTAGCAGCTGTTGCTTCTAATATATCTCTGAAGTAAAATCCAACTGATCCAACTGAGTTAAATGTATATTTTTGATAATCAGGATACAGGCATACTAACTTAGTAAAGAAATCATCGAAAGAAGTTTCAACTATATTACGAATATGTGCATTATCAAGATTTTTATTTACAAACTCGGCGAAGCTTGCACAAAAGCGGTTTGCTAAAGGCTGAGTGTAAATCCTATCTAAAATTTCATCGTGGCGATAGGTGTAAGTTTCTTCGAACTTGGCTTTAACACTCTCAGGAAGTGAATTCCTTAAATAATCCGTAATGAGCTTTTTGCCAATATAACAGCCGCTACCTTCATCCCCAAGGATATAAGCGGCAGAATCTATATGGTAAGAAATTTCCGTTCCATTATAAATGCAGGTATTAGTGCCCGTACCTAAAATAGCTGCAAAACCAGCCTCATCGCCTAACAGCGCACGGCAGGCAGCCAGCAGGTCGTGATCTACTGTAATTTCAGCGCCTGGGAAAACCTGGCTAAAAGCATTCACCAAAATCTGGGCTTTTTCCTTATTATGCACTCCTGCTCCGTAAAAAAACACTTGCTTAATCAAAGCAGGGCTTAAATCTGCAGGCAGGGCTTTCGTAAGAGAACCAATAATGTAAGGTTCGTCAACGAAATAAGGATTATATCCTTCAGAATAGAAGTCTTTAGAATTCAAATCTTTAGAAACCAAAGACCAATGGGTTTTGGTAGACCCACCATCTGCAATAAGTATCATATCGGAATTTTTTTTTAAAGATAGAAAAACTTAGTGTTAACTGTACACTAAGTTTCATTTTTTATTAATTTTTTTTCGGACGTTTTAACTGTCAATCCTACACTAAGCCTATATTCTCACACAATTAATTATAAAATAGCATGCCAGATAAACTAAAAAGCCCCGGTTTAATGGGGCTTGGCTATACTATATTAGTTACTTCGTTATTTCGTGTGTAAAAGATTTTGGTCATACCACACAGATGCGGCTCCGATTACGCTTGCCCGTTCGCCAAGTATCGCTTTCATAACGGGCGTTTTAATGCCTTGTGCCAGCACTCCTTCTACCACCCTGGCAAAGAAAAAGCGGTTCGAACTTTCCATCTGGCCGCCAATAAGAACCACCTCAGGGTTTTCCTTACGGATAATCTCTACTAAAAACTCTGAAAGATTATCGGCAAACTCATCGAATACCTGTTGCACCCTGGCATCAGGAGCAAAGCGTTTCATTTCCACTAAATCGGTAACTTCAATACCAGACAAAGTTTTAAAACCGTTAATCAGCCATCTCACAGAAAGATAATCTTCAGCTATGCTATCTTTAAAAGGCATTTTCCAAAGATTAGCATCTTCAACTTTTCCATTTACATAACGGGCTGAGCCCAGGCCCACTCCCAGGGTTATGCCAAAAGACTTCTTGTAGCCGCGAATTGCTCCGCCGAAAACCTCGCCTTGAAAAAAGCAGGCAGCATCGTTAATTAAGCGGTTACTTTCCTGGTTTACGCCAACATGATCTGCTAATAACTCTTTAAGGTTTAAACGGTATAAACTTCCATAGCGATTACGATTGTTGTTTAGAAAGAAACCAGATTCGTAATCGCAAGGGCCTGGTACACCCATTCCAATGCGTTTTTCGCCGGAAGGCAATAGGCTGATTACCTCGTTTAATACGTTAGACCAATTGGTAATAATGTCTGTGATTTCACCTTGAGGGTTTACCTTTTTTCTTCTTAGAGTGCTGTCGATTAACTGGCGGGTTTCCAGGTTGACAAGTCCAGCCGAGATATACGAATCTTCTATTGCGGCCCCTACAATAATTGAGTTTGACATGTGTTTGGTTTATTTTGGTTTTGCCTTGTACGTGTATTTATAAAATTAGTTTAGCTCAAATATCACTGCTTCATATGGCCGCAATGTGCCTGCTTGTGATATTGGCTTTGTATAATTGCCAAGCAGAAGCTTTGCTTGTTGCAGGTTGATTCCATTAAAATTTACCGAGGCATTAAATGGTTTAAAGTTCAGAGAAATCAAGATTGTTTTGCCGTTTAGGGTGCGGGTATAACTATAGACATTCGGATTTTCATAATCTACCAATGAATATGTTCCATACACTAAGGTTAGCTCTTTCTTTCTTAGTTGGATCAATTTTTTGAAATAATTAAGTATTGAATTTTCGTCTTCCTGCTGTGCTGAGGCGTTAACTGTTTTGTGGCCTGGGTGTACTTTTAGCCAGGGCGTTCCTGTAGTAAAGCCGCCGTTCTCGGAACCATCCCATTGGAAAGGGGTTCGGCTGTTATCCCTTGCTGTCATTTTTTGATTCTCAAGGAAACGGTTTAAATCGCCTCCCCTCATTTTTATTTGCAGGTACATATTTTTGGACTCTATATCCTGGTAATCTTCAATATCGTCAAACTTGATGTTTGACATGCCCAACTCGTCGCCGAAATAATAAAAAGGCGTTGCCCTCATGGTTAGCAAAAAAGTAGTGAGCATTTTAGAGGATGCCTCGCGAAATTCGGGGCTGTCATTTCCCCACCGGCTTAACATTCTTGGATTGTCATGATTGCCCAGGTAAATAGTGCCCCAGCCATCTTGTTCAAACACACTATCCCAACGGCTAAAAATATTTTTAAAGTCTAATAAGCAGTACCCGTCCGGATGTGGGGCCTTAAACTCTCCCGGCAACAATCCCAGCCCCACCGCATCAAAGTGGTAGAGCATATTCAATTCTTTGCGTGCCGGGCTAACGAAATTAAGGGCGGTTTCTGGGGTTACGCCAATGCCTTCGGCAACACTTAGCACCTTATATCTACTTAAAACCTCCTGATTCATTTCCCGGAGGTATTTATGAAGGTTTGGGCCTTCGGCATAATATCTACCAAAATCGCCATGGTAGTGAGGCGGCAAATGAGGAAAGGTGGTGTCTTTGGAGATAAATGGAATTACATCCATACGGAATCCATCCACGCCTTTATCAAACCAAAACCGCATCATTCTGTAAATTTCATCCCGCAACTGCGGGTTTTCCCAATTTAAATCGGGTTGCTTTTCAGAAAAGTAATGAAGATAATAGGCATTGGTTTGAGGGTCATATTTCCAGGCATCACCATTTACATCGAAAAAGCTCCAGCGGTGAGCGGGCTTCCCTTTTTCTGCTGGCCACCAATGGTAAAAATTGCGGTATGGATTATCCCTTGAACTTCTTGACTCTTTAAACCATTGATGTTCGTCGCTACTGTGATTAGCCACCAGATCGAGGATGAGCTTTATTCCGCGCTGATGCATACCCTCAAGCAGTTCCTCAAAATCTTCCATGGTACCAAACTCATCCATTATACCGCGATAATCACTAATGTCGTAGCCATTGTCGTCATTAGGTGATGAGAATATCGGATTGAGCCAAACTATATCAACACCAAGGCTTTTTATATAATCTAATTTTTCTGTGATGCCTTTTAAATCGCCTATTCCATCGCCATTGCTATCTTTAAAACTTCTTGGATAAATCTGGTATACTACAGCCTCCTTCCACCAGCACCTTTCTGAATTCTGCATTCCTTCGCCCATTTGCTTTTTCGTTTTACATGAAGTAGTGATTGTTACAATGACTAGTACAACAGCGAGTTTGCTGAGAAGGTTCATGGAGATTCGTTATTTAGTTGGTAGTTGGTAGAGAAGAGATGATGTCATCCATTATCGAGGTTCATGGAGATTCGTTATTTAGTTGGTAGGGGTTAGGTGTTAGCTGTTAGCACCCAGCATGAGCTAAAAGCTAACAGCTAACCTTCTAATTGCTACTATTCCCAAAATGAAAACGTTTACATAGATAAAAACCTAAAAATACATTCAAGCTAAACCTTAAATATTCATCTTAGCAAACGGTACCTGAAATATAAACCAGACTCAAAACAACACATGATAAATTTAAAATCGGCGGGCAGCGCCTTCTTATTATTAGCTGCTTTAAACGGATTTTCTCAAGGCTCGGAGAAATGGCAAAACCTTTTTAATGGAAAAGATTTAAGTGGCTGGAAACAGCTAAATGGAAAGGCTATTTATAAAGCCGCTAATGGAGAGATTGTGGGCACTACTGTGAGTGGAGAGCCGAACTCTTTTCTGGCTACAGAAAAAGAATATGGCAACTTTATTCTTGAATTTGAGGTAATGCTTGGAGCGCCATTAAATTCCGGGGTTCAGTTCCGCAGTTTTAGCAACCCTGAAAAAAGTGGAAGGGTTCAAGGATACCAGGTGGAAATCGACCCAAGTGAAAGGGCCTGGAGCGGAGGCATTTATGATGAAGCTAATCGCGGATGGCTGTATCCGCTCAATTACAATCCTCCGGCGCAGAAGGCTTTTAAGCCTACCGGATGGAACAAGTACCGCATTGAATGCATTGATAACAATATACGCACCTGGATTAATGGTGTTCCGGCATCCAACTTAGTAGATGCTGAACGTAAAGCCGGTTTCATCGCTTTACAGGTTCATTCTATTAAAGATGCTTCGATGGCTGGAAAGGATATCCACTGGCGCAAGGTCCGCATTCAAACCAGCAATTTAAAACCAAGCCCAGCAGACAATATTCACGTAGTTAATAAAATCCCGAACACGCTTTCTGCTCAGGAAAAGAAGAACGGATTTTCTCTTTTATGGGATGGAAATACCACCAAAGGATGGCGTGGAGCTTATAAAACTTCTTTTCCGCAAAAAGGCTGGGAAATTAAGGATGGCGTGTTAAGCGTGGTGCCTTCCGGTGGAAAAGAATCTGCCAACGGCGGCGATATTGTTACCGAAAAACAGTTTGGTCCATTTGAACTTCAATTTGATTTTAAACTCACCGAGGGTGCCAACAGCGGCGTGAAGTATTTTGTAACAGAGGGAGAAGGTAATAAGGGTTCGGCTATTGGATTAGAATACCAGATATTGGATGACGAGAAACATCCGGACGCAAAATTAGGCAGAGATGGTAATCGCACATTGGGATCATTGTATGATATCATCACCTCTAAAAAGATACCTGAAGCCCAAAAGAAAATCGGCGAGTGGAATACGGGCATCATCAAAGTTATGCCCAACAACCATGTGGAATATTGGCTGAACGGCTACAAAATCCTGGAGTACGAGCGCGGCTCTGCTGAGTATTTAAAACTGGTTTCAGAGAGCAAGCATAAGGTATGGCCAAACTTTGGCATGTCTCCCAAGGGCCGCATCTTGCTGCAAGACCATGGCGACGCGGTCTCTTTCAGAAGTATAAAAATTAAAGAATTCAACTAAATAGCCTAAAACGAAATTGTATGTCAAATTCACGAAGAAAGTTTCTTAAACAATCAGCTTTGGTAACGGCTAGTAGCTATCTGAGTTTAAAAGGCATAAGTGCAAAGAGCTATGCCAATATTCTAGGTGCAAACGACCGCGTCAGAGTGGGCGTTGTCGGTTTCTCCGACAGGTTTAATAGCACCCTTCTACCCTGCTTCTTAAATCATAACAAGGAACTAAATTTTGATATTATTGCTCTTTCCGACCTTTGGAACTACCGCCGCGATCTTGGCGTAAGTACGCTTAAATCGAAACTTGGACATGACATAACCGCCTGCCGAAACAACGACGAATTATACAATTTAAAAGGCCTCGACGCGGTAATTATCAGTACCGCCGATTTCCAACACGCCCTACATACTATCGAAGCCGTTAATGCAAAATGTGATGTTTATTGCGAGAAGCCTTTTGCAGAAACTATGGAAGACAACCGGGCTGCACTGAAAGCAGTTAAAGCCTCAAAACAAATTATCCAGATCGGTTCTCAACGCCGTAGTGGCAACAATTACAAAGCTGCTGCCAACTTTATTCAGGATGGCAAATTTGGCAATATTACCATGGTGGAATTAAGCTGGAATGTAAACCAGCCCGGCAGATGGCGCCGCCCTGACCTGGTTGCCAAACTTAAGCAGGAGGATACGGACTGGAAACGATTCCTGATGAATCGCCCCTTTGAACAATGGGACCCAAGGAAATACCTTGAATACCGACTCTTTTGGCCTTACTCATCGGGCATGCCGGGACAATGGATGTCTCACCAGATTGATACGGTACATTGGTTCACGGGCTTAAAACATCCACGAAGCGTTGTTGCCAATGGCGGCATTTACCAATGGAAAGACGGCAGAAAGAACTGGGACACTACAACAGCTGTTTTCGACTATGGCCTGGAAACCGATCCTAACAACGGTTTTCAAGTGGTATTTACATCGAGAATGCACAATGGTGATGAGAAGCCGGCCGAAATTTATTATTCAAATGGCGGCGAGCTTAACCTGATTACCAACACTGTATCTTCCAAGGGTGGCTTGCAGGAAAAGCCCGCAGCAGCGATGGGCATGAAGCCAAACTTGTTGCCTCAATTGAATTTAAGTGAAGTGGCTGAAAAGGTGGTTGCCTCTGCCAATACTGGGGCTGATGCCCTAACGTCAAACCATATGCGTAACTGGATGGAATGCATTCGCAGCCGCAAACCAACCAATGCCCCTGTAGAAGCCGGCTATTACCATTCCATTGCCACCATCATGACCAATGCCGCCGTACGAACTGGTTCTAAGGCTACATTTGACGAGGCAACGCAAGAGGTTATGGTAGATGGGAAGGCGTTTAAGTATTAGATGATTTCGTATAAATTTAGGGCTGTCAGGTTTTTGAAACCTGACAGCCCTAAATTTATATTGATGATTTCTTCTCCCATCATATTCCTTATACTCGGCAGAATTTGTAATCCCGTCGCCGTTAACGGCGCATTTGTAATCCGCGAAAAGCCCTTTTAATCCTCCTATTTCCCACGTTTTCGGTGCCTAACATTTTTAATAAGGCAATCAATAACTTAACGCCAATCTTCCTTTCTCACCCAAAAAAGCGAGAAATAATTTCCTACATTTGCGCCTCAATTATTTAGATCTTATGACAATTAATTACAAATTAAAACTCGCTCACTTGGTGATGTTCGGGTTATTAGTGACAGGGGCTTTATCTTCATGCCAAAAAGAAGGCGAAACAGGACCTAAAGGCGAACAGGGCGAACAAGGTATTCAGGGAGTAGCTGGCGCAAACGGAGCCACAATTCATAGTGGCACAGGTACTCCAGCCGCAACAATTGGAAAAGAAGGTGACTTCTATTTAGACAAGAGCACAGCTGCATTGTACGGGCCTAAAACAAGCACCGGTTGGGGAACTTCTACAAACTTAAAAGGAGAAACCGGACAAACAGGCGCAACGGGTGCAAATGGTACGAATGGAACAAACGGTACTAATGGTACTAATGGTACCAACGGGAAAGATGGGTCTAAAATGTTGAGTGGTGCTGGCGTACCGGCGACTACATTGGGTGCCGAGGGCGACTTTTATTTTGACACTCAAAACATCGCTATCTATGGCCCAAAGACAGCTACAAGCTGGGGAACTCCAGTGAGTTTAAAAGCACCGGAAGTTGATGGTGTTAAAGTTCTTTTTGTTAAAAATCATGCATTCACAACTTTAACCAGAGAAACAGAAATCGAAAACCAATGGAAAGAATCGCTTTCGTATACAAACGAATCATTGTTATCAGCTCAAGCGGGCTTAGCAAATATAACTAAACAATACAATGATGGAGTTGCAAACGCAAAAGCTAATTATGACGCTGGTTATATTACCCTAACCCAGTATAATCAAGCTTTAGCTAACCTCAAAGAAGACTTTGATGACTCTGCAGCTTACTATAATAGGTCAATTGCGGAATCTCAAAAAAGGAAACAAGAGCTAGAAGCCTATTTAGCAAATGGCGCATTCAGGATTGAGAGTAAAGTTAATATTGATGCTAAATATCAGGGATACTACGATAACGGCTTAATAATGGCTTATCTGAGGGATTCTAAAACAACTAATGCAGACTGGAAAGAGTATGTTGTTTTCCAGGGAACAACTTACACATGGGATGCTTATATAGATGTCATTTCAAAAGACCAGATTAAACTAGTAGGCTATTCGAATGGCAATGCTAGCGAAGCAACGATAAAGGCGACGCGTGTTGACGTTAAATTTGTTTTTATACCCGCCAGCTCGGTTGAGACAATGGTACAACAACATGTTAATCCTAAAAATGCTGACCAAGTTGCAAGATTTCTGAGCCTGCAATAAAATCAAATTCAGCTCATTTTAAATAAAACCTGCATGAGCAAAAGCTCCCAAACGGCGATGAAAGTAGCAAGCAG
>CBIHNR010000019.1:0-45660 GCA_966211215.1 uncultured Pedobacter sp. | reverse complement strand
GTGCCTTTTTTCGCACATTCCTTTGCGCAAATTCCCTTATCAGCCTCACGGTGCTACGCCGGCTTTTCCCTTTCCGCACAATTACATCGCTTCAGAAAACCCGACAATGCACCTTCCTCATACACAGGCTCGCTGATAAGTGAATTTTACCCAGGCACTTCGCAAGGCACCACCTCTGAATCAAGGTTTCTGCTTATTTCGACCACCCTCCTGCAAATTGCCTTAAATTTTTAAGGCCCCAGTAGTGGTTGCATACATAACATAAAAGTATCCTGAAATTGAGAAACACCGGCGATTATACATTTTGTCTCATAAACGCGTTTTTCATACTCTCCTCATACTCTATGTATGCTTTATCTATACTTCATCCATACTCTATCTATACCTTTACCATACTTTAGGTATACTCGATGATGGCCATTGCCCCTACAACATCAACGTTAGAATGTTAAAGCATAAAAAGAAGAATGAAATATATAGAACCAGGGAAAGCGCCTTAATCGCAAAGAAAATCCAACAGAAAGCGCTCATATAGAGACCAAAGTGTCAGATATCTCGAAGATGTCAGACACTTACATACGGCTCGTTGCCGCCCTTTTCGATCATCTTCTACACTTTCTTAAATTAAAGCGATTACTTCCTTATCGGCCAAATATGATGTTGCAAGAGGTTCAATAAAAAATTCTATTTTTACCGCCAATTTTAAAACAAACACCGAATGGGTAACACTCTTGTTTTTGGCGCCACCGGACAGCTAGGCTCTTGCCTTCAGTTTCTTTCAGAACAACAAAACATAAATAGCATTATTTATCTATCTGAAGAAGAAGCTGACATCCTGGATAACAATCTCTTAGAGAGCGTATTTCAGAAATATCAACCAACATACTGCATCAATTGTGCAGCTTATACAGCTGTCGATAAAGCTGAAGATGAGATTGACCTTGCCCGAAAAATCAATAAAGACGGAGCGGCTAATTTGGCCAAACTCTGTGGTGAATTTGGAACGACCTTTATTCATGTATCTACAGATTTTGTGTTTGAAGGCAATGCTCCAAAACTACTATCTGAAGACGATATTGCCCAACCAATTAATATATACGGATTAACGAAGCTGGAAGGAGAACAGGTAATTCCGGAACTTTCTTCGAAACATTACATTTTGCGTACCAGCTGGCTTTACTCTGAGTATGGTAACAACTTCGTAAAAACCATGCTCAAATTGGGAAAGGAAAGAGAACAACTGGGAATAATTGCAGACCAGATCGGCACTCCAACGTATGCAATAGACCTGGCTGCTACGATTCTGCATATTATTAAAAACGATAATCAACAACATGGTATCTACCACTATAGTAATGAAGGGGTAACTTCGTGGTTTGATTTTGCAAAGGCAATATTTGATTTAGGTGGCGTAAGCGTGAAAGCGCTTCCTATAAAAAGCTCTGAATATGTAACCAAAGCTACCCGCCCGGCTTTCTCTGTTATGGATAAATCCAAAATAAAAAACACTTTTGGGATCGAGATTCCCTATTGGCGAGAAAGCCTGGAAGTGTGTATTGAAAGATTGGCAAGCAGAGATTAAATGCTGATGATTAGATCAGTTGCCTTAGTATCTAGTTAATAAATTAAAAATTTAAACAAAACATTCCTCGCCTAAACCGGGGGTATAAACAACACTATGAAAGGAATAATTCTTGCCGGAGGCTCTGGCACCAGGTTGCATCCACTTACTTTGGCAACCAGCAAACAGATGATGCCAGTGTATGACAAGCCAATGATTTATTACCCATTGTCTATCCTGATGCTGTCTGGCATAAAAGAAATATTAATTATTTCTACCCCTCACGACCTGCCAAACTTTGAGAAACTTTTAGGCGACGGCTCACGCATTGGCTGTAAATTTTCTTATGCTGTACAGGAAGAGCCTAATGGATTGGCGCAGGCCTTCGTAATTGGGGAGAAATTTATCGGTTCTGATAGTGTTGCTTTAATTCTAGGTGATAATATTTTCTACGGAGATGGATTATCGGGCTTGCTTCAGGATCTCAAGGAACCAGAGGGTGGCGTAGTATTCGCCTATCCAGTTTCAGACCCGGAACGCTATGGTGTGGTGGAATTTGATGGCGACAATAGGGTTATCTCTATTGAAGAAAAACCAGTGGCTCCAAAATCAAATTATGCAGTTCCTGGCTTGTACTTTTACGACAATTCAGTTGTTGAAATCGCAAAAAATATAAAGCCTTCTCCTCGCGGCGAATATGAAATAACAGACGTTAATAAAGAATACCTTAAACAAGGGAAACTAAAAGTTGGCGTTTTAAGCCGCGGAACAGCTTGGCTAGATACTGGAACGTTTAATTCGTTAATGCAAGCGGGGCAATTTGTTCAAGTTATTGAAGAACGCCAGGGATTAAAGATCGGATGTATTGAAGAGGTTGCTTATCGAATGGGCTTCATCAATGACCAGGAGCTTAAAGCTGCAGCAAATCCTTTGGTAAAAAGTGGCTATGGACAGTACTTGCTAAGGCTTGTTCAATAAATTGCGCCATAAATTTAAGTGTCTGACACCTTTGTCCGAAGGACTCCCTGGAGAGAGGTGTCTGACACTCGACTTACTCCCTGAAAAAAATGCCATTCGATATCTCTCCTGAAAACATTAAAATTGCGATTGTTGGCCTTGGATATGTGGGGCTCCCCTTGGCATTAGCATTTTCAGAAAAGTTTGAAGTTACTGGATTCGATATTAATAAGCAGCGTATTGAAGAGCTTCGGTCTGGCATAGACAATACATTGCAAGTCGCTCCTGAAGAACTGGCAGAAGCCGGTATTTTCTTTAGCTCTGATATCCAGAATATTGCAAATGCAAATATCTATATCGTCACAGTTCCTACGCCAGTAGACGACTTTAAAAATCCAGACCTACGGCCTCTGCTAAAAGCCTCAGCAGCAATCGGCAGTTTCTTAAAAAAAGGCGATATCGTCATTTACGAATCGACTGTTTATCCAGGCTGCACGGAAGAAGATTGTGTTCCGATTTTGGAAAAATACAGTGGCCTAAAATTTAACTCTGACTTCTATTGTGGTTATTCGCCGGAACGAATTAGCCCTGGTGATACCACCCGAACCCTGAAGAAGATTGTCAAAGTAACTTCCGGTTCCACCCCTGAAATAGCTGAATTCATAGACAAGCTTTACGCGTCGATTATCGAGGCCGGAACATTCAAGGCTGCATCCATCAAGGTCGCAGAAGCCGCAAAAGCGATCGAAAATGCACAGAGGGACGTGAATATCTCCTTTGTAAACGAATTAGCCTTAATCTTTGATAAGATTGGTATTGATACCACCGATGTAATTGAAGCTGCTTCAACCAAATGGAATTTTCTGAAGTTTAAGCCTGGGTTAGTAGGCGGGCATTGCATCGGCGTTGACCCATACTATCTTACTCACAAGTCTCAGAGCCTGGGTTATTTCCCGCAAGTCATTCTTTCAGGAAGAAGAATAAACGATCAGATGGCTTCCTTTATAGCCAGTAAAGTTGTAAAGCTGATGCTTGCAAAAGGGATAAATGTAAAAGGCTCCAAAGCCCTGATACTTGGGATCACCTTTAAAGAGAACTGCCCGGATATCCGCAATACAAAAGTTCATGATATCTATCTCGAGTTGCAACAGTTTGGCATGGAAGTAGATGTTTTTGACCCCTGGGCAAATGAGCAAGAGGTACAATCACAATTCAATTTCTCTTTAATACAAGATCCTTATGCCAGCAAATACCAGGCAATTGTTCTTGCCGTAGCCCACCAGGAATTTCAGGATTTAGATTATCATCGAATAAAAAACGGAACTTCTGTTATCTTTGATACTAAATCTATCATCTCCCGAGCTCTGGTGGATGGCCGCTTATAAAACTGGAATTCAATAATGGTAAATTTATTAAACTCAAAAGGTTAGTTTACAATTCTATTACCCAATCGGAATATTTTTTATATTTTTAGCAACCGTTTGCTTAATAATTTTCAATCGCAGTTCAAATCTATACTCAATAATTAATGAAAGTAGCTTTAATTACCGGAATCACCGGCCAGGACGGAGCGTACCTGGCAGAGTTCCTTCTTAAGAAAGGATACCAGGTCCACGGACTTAAAAGGCGTGCATCATTGTTCAATACCGACCGTATTGACCATTTATACCAGGATCCGCACGAAACAAACATCAAACTCCAGCTTCACTATGGAGATTTAACAGATTCAACCAACCTAATCCGTATCATACAAGAAATTCAGCCAGACGAGATCTATAACCTTGCGGCAATGAGCCACGTTAAGGTGAGTTTCGACACTCCTGAATACACTGCTAACGCTGATGGTATTGGAACTTTACGTATCCTTGAGGCAGTTCGTTTATTAGGCCTAACTAAGAAAACACGTGTTTATCAGGCATCTACGTCTGAATTATACGGTTTAGTTCAGGCTGTTCCACAAAGTGAAACTACGCCGTTCTATCCTCGTTCACCTTATGCAGTGGCAAAAATTTACGGTTACTGGATTACAGTAAACTATCGTGAGGCTTATGGCATGTTCGCTTGCAACGGTATTTTATTCAACCACGAAAGCCCTATCAGAGGGGAAACTTTTGTAACCCGTAAAATTACCCGTGCTGCTTCTAAAATTGCTTTAGGGCTTCAAAATTGCCTGCATTTAGGTAATTTATCTGCTAAACGCGACTGGGGGCATGCTAAAGATTACATCGAAGCAATGTGGCTTATCCTTCAACAGGAAGTTCCAGAGGATTACGTTATTGCAACAGGCATTACCACAACCGTTCGCGATTTCGTTAGAATGAGCTTTGCGGAATTGGGTATCGAAGTAGAATTCAGCGGTAAAGACGAAAATGAAAAAGGTGTAATTATCGACATCGACCAGGCTAAAGCATTAGAATTAGGCTTGAACCTTGATGCACTAAAAATCGGACAAACTGTTGTTAAAGTAGATCCAAGGTATTTCCGTCCGACTGAAGTGGATTTATTGTTAGGAGACCCTACTAAGGCTAAAACCAAATTAGGTTGGACTCCTAAGTATGACCTACCTGCCTTAGTTAAAGATATGATGCAGTCTGACTTAAACCTAGTTAAGAAGGATGAGCACCTTAAACAAGGTGGATACAGCATCCTGAATTATTTTGAATAAAATGTAATTTGCGACAAGCAGCAATTTAAATATGACGGGAATCTTCTTCAACGAGGATTCCCGTGTTTTATTCAGCGGTTTTAAGAGGCTGAAGCAATTCCCCTTTTCGAAACCTTCTTTTCGCAAAATTTCATTCAAAAGCCCAAGTGATATACCGTTGCAAACATTTCAATTTTTACGGCCATATTCTGATATTTTTCATACTTTTGGGGGATTTTTCCAAAAACAAAAATCTTAACTATAAGGCGTATTACTAAACCTTAAAATTGGGCGCCTTTAATAACTATGATGAATTTAAAAGCTCCAGGAAGGTTGAAGTTGAGAAATTTCATAAAGCTTATTACCTTATCAATTGCAATTGCATCAGCAAGCACCTCGTTTGCTCAAAATCCTCAGAACTTAAGCAATATTAAAGTTGACGAGCTTAGTGATGCCCAAATACGCCAGTTTATCCAGCAGGTTGAAAACAGCGGATTAAGCGAAGCTCCCCTGGAGCAAGTGGCAACAGCAAGAGGAATGGCTCCTTCTGAAGTGGCCAAGCTTAAAGAACGAATTACTAAGATTAAACAAGGCCAAAAATCCTCTTCCATACAACCTGCCCAATCAAACCAATCAGTTAGGGCTCTTAACTATGCTACGGATATCCCCAAAACAGAGGCAAGTAAAGGTGGCCAGGCAGCTGCATTAGATGCTCTTAAACCAAAGATTTTCGGAGAGGACTTATTTAAAAATACTCAAATAACCTTTGAACCCAATTTAAGGATTGCCACCCCTCCAAATTATCAGTTAGGGCCTGATGACGAGTTAAATATCGACATTTATGGATATTCAGAGGCTAGCTACAAGCTTAGAGTGTCTCCGGAAGGAACAATTAACATTCCGTATGTTGGAGTGGTGCAAGTGAGTGGGTTAAGTATGGAACAGGCTTCTCAAAGAATCAGGGCGAAGCTTTCAACAATTTACTCGAACATAGCTTCTGGAAATACGAAAGTTGCCATCTCACTGGGCAATATCCGAAGCATTAAAGTTACGCTACTTGGCGAAGTCACCCGCCCGGGAACATACACTTTACCGTCTCTTGCTACTGTATTCAATGCTCTTTATTCATCCGGAGGGCCGACAGAAAACGGTTCATTCAGGACAATCGAAGTCATTCGTAGCAATAGGGTAATAGCAACAATCGACATTTACGACTTTCTATTAAGGGGCTTTCAACGCAATAATATTCGGCTACAGGATCAGGACGTAATCCGCATTCCTACATATAAGAAACGAGTTCAATTTACAGGAGAAGTAAAACGTCCTTATATCTTCGAGGCTCTGGAGAAAGATAAGCTTCAAGATATCATTGATTTTGCAGGTGGATTTACAACTGAAGCGTATACAGCACGAGTTAAAGTAATCCAAAATACAGCCAAGGAACGAAGAATAACTGATGTTTTTGATGAAACCTTTAAAACGTATACCCCTCAAAATGGTGACAAGTATTTTGCGGAGCCTATTTTAGAGCGTTTTGAGAATCGTATAAGCATTAGTGGCGCGGTATTTCGCCCTGGAGAATATCAGTTAGAATCCGGCTTAACTTTGAGCCAATTGTTAAGAAAGGCAGAGGGCGTACGCGAAGATGCATTTTTACCAAGAGGTTATATCACCCGGCTACGTGCAGACAATACTACCGAATTAATTTCCTTTGATCTCGGCAAGGTATTAAGCGGTACGGTAACGGATATTCCATTGCAAAGAGAGGATGCTATTACGATTTCCTCTATTTTTGATTTAAGAGATGAATATAAAGTGAGCATCGAAGGCGAGGTTAGGCAGCCTGGACAATTTATTTTCTCTGAAAATCTAAGTCTGGAAGATCTTATTCAACAGGCTGGAGGATTTAAAGAAGGCGCAAGCGCAAGAAGAATTGAGATTTCACGCCGCGTAAAAGACAGTGATGCTGGTGCTGCTAATTCCCGCATGGCACAGGTATATCAGGTGGATGTAGATCAAAATCTTAAAATACAAGGGCCAAAGTTTGTCCTTCAGCCATTTGATATTGTAGTAGTAAGGAATGCTGCGGGCTACGAAGTTCAAAGGAATGTAAAGATTGAAGGAGAAGTTTTATATCCTGGAACTTATACTATCACTCGGCGAGATGAACGGGTATCTGATTTAGTAAAACGCGCTGGTGGCTTTACAGATTTGGCTTATCTAGACGGTGCTTCTTTAAAAAGAGGGGATGCCGTGGAAAAAGGTTCAGGGAAAAATAGGATTCAAAGCGCAGAAACTGATGAAGATAAGCTTGAGAGACTCAAGCGTTTGCAGCAAACCGTTAATGATTCAACTGACCGAGTGGAAGAGAATATTTTAAAAACGGCTTTAGTAGGGATTAATTTGGATAGGATTATGGATAACCCTGGTGCGAAATATGACCTGACTTTGGAAGATGGAGATGTTTTAATTGTTCCTAAGCAACTGCAGACGGTTAAAGTTAATGGAGAGGTATTGGCACCGGTGACTGTTGTTTATGCTCCAGGTAAGGGGTTTAAGGATTATATTTCCAGTGCTGGTGGTTTTTCGCAAAAGGCGTTGAAAAAGAGGGCTTATATATTGTATCCAAATGGTAGCATACAGGCTACTAAGAGGTTTTTAGGATTTAATAACTATCCGATTGTGCGGAGTGGAGCGGAGATATTTGTGCCGACTAAGACGGAAAGACGGAAATTAACTCCGACAGAAACAATAGGCATAGCTTCAGCAATAGCTTCACTTGGAGCAATTGCATTTGGGATAATAAATAGCATAACGAATTAATAGAATGCAGCCTGAAATAGATAAAGAGATTTCCATAAAAGAACTAGGCCGATTAATTGCCAAATGGATCACCTTCCTTACAAAAAAATGGCTTTTTATTGGCTGTGCATGCTTTATTGGGGCAATATTAGGCTTCTCTTATGCCTACTTTGAATCCCCAGTATATATATCCGAATGCACCTTTGTACTTGAAGATGGTGAAAAATCAAACGCATTGGGGGCATATGCTGGTGTCGCCGCAATGATAGGTATAGATTTAAACTCAGGAGGAGGTGGAATTTTCCAAGGCGAAAATATTCTTCAATTATACAAATCAAGAAAGATGATCCAACAAGCTTTATTAAGTAAAGATGTTTTTAATGGAAAAGAGGAGCTGCTTGTAGACCGTTATATTGAGTTTAACCACCTTAAAGACCGGTGGAAAAGCACGCCTACGCTATCTGATATTAATTTCAATTTACCCTCCTCTAATTTCACCCTTGCCCATGATTCCATAATGGGAAAAATAGTTGAAACAATCAACAAAGCATCTCTCCAGGTAAATAAGCCGGATAAGAAATTGTCAATAATTAAAGTCGAAGTAAAAAGTAAAGATGAATTATTTGCAAAATCGTTCAATAACAAAATAGTTGAAACAGTTAATAACTTTTACATACAAACGAAGACCACGAAATCAAAGGAAAACCTCACGATTCTCCAAAGACAGGCCGATAGCGTAAGACAAATTCTAAATAGTAACATCGGAGGTGTTGCAAGAGCCGTTGACGAAAATCCCAATAGTAACCTGGCAATGCTAAGGCTAAGGGTTCCTTCACAAAGTAGACAAATTGATGTTCAAGCAAATTCGGCAATTTACCAGGAAATTGTAAAAAACTTAGAACTTGCTAAAGTTTCATTTCGAAAAGATAAACCGTTAATACAAGTTATCGACGAACCTATTTTACCTCTTAAAAAAAACAAACTTGGAATATTTAAAGGTACAATTGTCTTTTCGATTATGCTCGGCTTCTTAGCAGTTTTAATTAAATCATTTCAGTATTTCTTGAATGATTAAAATATTAAAAGGCTTAGTTTTAGATTCAATATACCTCTATTTAATTCAGGGCCTGAATTATGTATTACCTTTCTTAATCCTACCCTATTTAATTAAAATCCTGAGCCCTAGCTCTTTCGGTATAGTAGTTTACTCGCAGTCTGTAACCCAGCTACTTATTTTATTTGTTGATTTTGGATTTAATATTTCGACAACAAAAAAAATAGCGACGTTGCAAGATCAACCGAATAAAATTGTGGAGGTCTTTTGGATAACTCTGTTAACAAAGACTATTTTCTTTTTAATATGCTTTGTTTTTACCATAATCTTTTTTGCAACTTTTGACAGATTTCATTTGTATGCTAAGGCTACAAATTTATCTATGGTGTCTCTACTTGGTACTGCTTTATTTCCTGTTTGGTATTTTCAGGGTGCGGACAAATTGAAACAACTAAGTGTTATTAATGCGACATCTAAAATTCTTACATACCCATTAATTTTTATTCTCGTAACAAAGTCTAACGATTTTTTACTTGCTGTAACGCTACAAGCTGTCAGTCCCCTCCTAGCGGCCATAATCTCTTTAACTTTTATTTTAAGACAAAAGAGCTTCCGATATATAAAAGTAAAAGATTTTAGCCAAGCCTTATTCTATCAGAACCTTAAAGAGGCTTGGCCAATTTTCCTTTCTAACTCCTCAATTAGCCTCTATACAAGTGGCTTAACGGTGCTTTTAGGGTTTTATGCCTCAGCTGCTCAAATTGGTTTCTTTGGGGCGATTGAAAAAATCGTCAAAGCTATTTGTTTTGGCGTATATGTTCCAATCAATCAATCTGCCTTTCCAAAACTATCCAAGTTAAAAAAAGAAAATTTTGCAGCTGCAAAAAAACTATTCAGTATAGTTTTTTATGGAGTTCTACTGATAATGATTTTTTCCATCGGCTGTTTCTTCCTAATGGAAAATCTCGTTATCAACTATTTTATGAAAAGATATGATGGATCTATGTTAGTTCTACGGCTTTCAATTTTCGCAATAATACCGATAGCGTTGGGAGGAGTATGTGGACAATTGGGACTAATTGCGTTAGGAGACGATAAACAAAAAAAAATCTTTTCGAACGTTTATCTAATCATTGGTTTGCTATCCTTTATATATAGCTTTCTTAGCATTAAATATTATTTAGTTAATGGAGCTATTTTTTCAATGATAGCTACCGAATTGTTTATATTTTTCGCAATGTTCAATTATGCAAAAAAATATGATTACTTATGATAGGCATAATAATCGGCCTTTACTTTCTTGCCTTATCTATCGTAGCATTTCTTAAAACGCGAAAGATTTTTGCGCCTATTTTTATTACCCCTTTTTTGTGGGCGATAATGCTGATTCTATTTAATATTCTACCACATGATTTATATCCCATTCAAGCCCAATTTTATGTAGGTATTACTGTATGGGTCACGTCTTTTTATACTGCGGCAATGTTAATTTCCGCCTCCAATTTGCAAAACTTAAACCTCTATAATAACAGGGTTAATATTAATTTGTTAAAGTTCCTATTAATTCTAACATTCATTCTTGCCATTCTTCTTATATTTTTTTTAATAAGGGAAGCGTTGAACGGACAAACTGATTTATTCTTTTTAAATCTGAGAGAAATTAATACTGGGGCAGTTGAAACGGAACGTTCAATTGGACCACTAATTTATGCATTTAACCTCGCCTACATTTTCTTTTTAATTAAAGTATTGGAATACAGCAAAACAAAGGCATATGATAAATTCCATCTTATTTTATTTTTGACCTTAAACATTACATTAAGCATATTAACTGTTGCCAGAACTTCATTTTTTTACCTCTTTGTATCAACTTTTATTGTCCTTCTATTTAAAGGGCAGGTAAAAGCAAAACATTATATATATTCAATTTCTTGCATCCTTACTTTAATGATAGGAATATCGGTCTGGAAATCGTTAGGCTCTGATGATTCAACATTAAGTCTTCTCGCTGAAACTCTGCAGGTATATGTTTTCTCTCCCATGCCCGCGTTTGATAAACTAGTTCCAGATTCCGAGCTATTTTGGGGAGCCAATACTTTTAGGTTTTTCTATGCAATCTGTAGTTCCTTAGGCGTAGATCTTCCCGTCAATAAGACACTTTACGAGTGGACCAATGTTCCATATCCTACAAATGTTTACACAGTAATGTATCCGTTTTACAAAGATTTCGGTTTCTTTGGTGTATTTTCATTTGGATTTATATATGGTTTGATATTTCAAACTATTTGTAAATTAGCAGAGGGTAAGAATAAAATATTCATCTTAATATATGCTGTTACATGCCCAATGTTGCTCCTACAGTTCTTTGGTGAGTACTTTTTTACTAATTTCTCATCAACCCTTCAATTAATTTTTTTGTGTTCTTTACCATACTTATTTAGAATAAAACTATGGGGATAGATATATTATTAGCTACATATAATGGAGGTGAATATATTGAAAATCAAATTCTCTCTTTAATTGGGCAGACATATAAAAACTGGCGCTTAATTGTCCACGACGACGGATCAAGTGATAACACCTTAGACCTTATTAAAAGATATCAAACTTTTGAATCCCGCATTGAAATAATAGAAGATTCAAAGAAATTCGGGAATCCGGCAGAAAATTTTCTGCATCTGGTAAGACACTCAACACAAAAGTATATCATCTTTTGCGATCAGGATGACATTTGGCTGGAAGATAAGTTGCAGCAATTAATAAGCAACTTTAAAGCAACCCAGACACCTATGGCCGTTTTTTGTAATGGATATTCTTATTCAAAAGAAAAAGGAATAATTAATCAAAAAATTACGCCATTTGCCCCTACGCGACTGCAAGAGCAACTCTTTCTTAACGCTGGCATTCAGGGATGTTCATTAATGTTTAACATCGAACTTAAGCAAAAACTCTTCAAAATACCATTAAAAATCGCCATGCACGACCATTTTATCACACTTGGTGCAATTTGCTTTGGGCAACTGAAATATGTCGATCGGTCCCTAATGCTATATCGGCAATACCATTCGAATAAAGTCACAGCAAATATCGAAGTAAATACTATTAAGCGACTTTCCTCAATATTCTTCAGCGACATTCCAGTAATTGATAGGAGGCATAGAGACGCTACATTGGCTTTCTATCATACCTACCTAGATGAATTGTCTTTAGATCAAAAAAGATTATTTGATAAATACTTTTTATATAGTGAATCCCGAAGTTTGCTTCACCGCTTAAAAATTATCATCACCAACGGGTTCACTCTATACGGAAGCATACTTCCATTATTCCTAAAAACGTTGACTCGAAAGGCCATTAATTAATGCAATTAACTGTATTCACTCCAACATATAATCGTGCCAATCTTTTAGCCCGGCTTTATAAAAGTTTATTGGCTCAGACCCATAAAAATTTCGAATGGATCATCGTAAATGATGGAAGCACCGACAATACTGATGAAGTAGTTGGGAGCTTTATGGCGGACCCGAAAGATTTTAATATAGTGTTTATAAAACAAGCTAATAGTGGCAAACATATTGCAATAAATACCGCGGTAAAAATCGCCCTCGGAGAGTTGTTCTTCATTGTTGATAGCGACGATTACTTGACAGAAAATTCTTTGGAGCTTATCATATCTGAATGGTCAAAAGTTCCTAATCATAAGGATTACGCCGGGATTGTACCTAATAAATGTACTTCTACAACCACTCCACTAGGAAAACCAACCTATAAATATTTAGACTGTAATCCTATTGACTTTCGATATAAGTATAATCAGAAGGGAGACAAGGCAGAAGTAATCAGAACAGATTTATTTAAACTGTTTCCTTTTCCCGAAGGCACACCTGAAAAGTTCTGCCCCGAAGGCCTTTTTTTTAATCGTTTATATCAGTATAAGTTGAGATATCTAAATGAGAATATATATATATGTGAATATTTGCCGGATGGGCTAACCTCAAGTAGCTTTAAAGTGCGAAAAAGAAGCCCAATTAATACCTGCTCTTACTACCTCGAATTAAGCAGGCACGCAATACCTTTCATTTACAGACTTAGGGCTGGAGTAAATTTCTATAGATTTAAACGATACACAAAAGAAATCCTTGAATCTCCTTTTCGTTCGTTTATATTGACTTGTATCAGTATACTCTTAGCCAACATTGTTTTCGTTCTTAGAGATAGAAAATTTGTTGACTAACCTCCCTGCATTACTAATAAAACTAAATGAGCATAAGAGTTTTACATATTATAAACAATCTTGATACAGGAGGCGCGGAAAAACTATTAGTTGACTCTCTTCCCAAATATTGCACGGACATACAGGTCGACTTACTTCTGTTAGATGGCGCATCTACATTATTCAAGCAAAAATTAAAAGAAACCTTTACCGGCAACGTTTTCACATCTGGATTAAGCTCTATCTATTCGCCATTACATGTTATAAAATTAAAGCCATATCTCATATCTTATGACATCATTCATGTTCATTTATTTCCATCGCTTTATTGGACCGCTATTACTAAATTTCTATTTAGGCTCAAAGTTCCCTTATTATTTACAGAACATAGTACCAATAATAAAAGGTTAAAGAATGCCTTTTCTATAAAAATAGACAGATGGATTTATAGCCTTTACGAAAAAATCATTGCTATAACCCCCGCTGTAAAACAGGAGCTTATCAATAAATTAAATTTGAAAGATGCCAAATGTGATGTTATTTATAATGGTGTCGATTTTTTACATATCTCATCTGCAATTCCATATTCGAAATATGAGATATCTGGAGACAATAAATCAATACTATTGATCCAAGTTTCTCGTTTTCAACCCGAAAAGGATCAAAAAACAGTTATAAAATCATTAATCTATCTTCCTAAAACCATAAAATTGGTTTTAGTTGGCGACGGAAAATTACTGGCAGAGTGCGTTACTTTGTCCAAGCAATTGAATTTACAAGATAGAGTAATTTTTTTGGGATCTAGATTTGACGTTCCCGAACTTTTGAAGACATGTGATATCGTAGTCCAATCATCTCATTGGGAAGGATTTGGATTAGCAGCTGTCGAAGGTATGGCGGCAGGAAAACCCGTAATCGCATCTAACGTGTCGGGCCTAAAAGACATCGTTGAAAATGCTGGGCTATTATTCGAAAAAGGCGGGGCTGAAGATTTGGCACAGATCATCCTAAAACTTGTTAATAATAATGCATTTTATAGAAAAATTGCCGGAAACTGTGCGGTAAGAGCAGAACAATATTCTTTACAAAAAATGGTTAACTCAATAAGCCACCTCTATAATAGGATTTTAAAAAGTAACTCTGATTCTAACTCTCAAGCTTAATGAATGTACTTCTTTTGATAACGAAGAGCGAAATAGGCGGAGCTCAAAGGTTCGTTTGTGAACAGGCAAAAATTTTAACTGATGAAAATGTGCAGGTATTTGTTATCACTAATAAGCCAGGATGGCTTAGTAACAATTTAACTTTTATAAACACAAATAACTTGGCATTCCATCCCAAAATTGAGTCCCGATTTTCATTGTCTTTTTTTGCCTATTTATACCGATTTCTCAAATCAAATGAAATTAATTTAGTTATCTGTAACTCCGCCAACGCTGGCCTCTATGGAAGACTGGTGTCATTTATCATCCATATAAAATCAATATATGTAAGCCATGGTTGGTCATCCGTTTATAATGGGGGCAGAATAACGGCTTTACTTAATTTTATAGAGAGGATGCTTGCCCTATTTGGCAGTTCAGTACTTTGTATTTCTTCAAAAGATTTCTCCTTAGCTCATGAAAAAATTAAGATTCCTGAAAAGAAACTCTACCTTCTTCCTAACAGCATATTTCCAGTAAACGATACATTGTATCAACAACCTGCCAGTTCAACTATTAGAATATTAACAGTGTGTAGGTTAGACCATCCCAAAAGAGTCGATCTCCTTATTGAAGCTGTTTCCAAAATACCTAATGTACATTTATGCATAATAGGAGCCGGCAAACATTTTGATTCTATTAATGAACAAATAAGAATCTATAAAACTAATAATATAACAATGCGAGGTGAAGTTCAAGGATTTAAAGAATTTCACAAATATGACATTTTTGCATTGATATCAGAAAGTGAAGGACTTCCTATATCAGCATTAGAAGCCATGTCATCTGGTCTTGCTCTTGTATTAAGTGATGTCGGAGGATGCCGTTCACTAATACACAACAATGGTGTTGTTGTCAAAAACGACGTTTTATCAATTGTAGATGGAATCAATCATTGTATTGACAATTTAGCTGAACAAAAAATTAATTCTCTGAATTTTTTTAATGCTAAATTTAATCTTGAAAAGCAGAAAAAAAAGTATTTAGAATATTATAAAAAAGTCTTAAAATAACCTTTTATGCGGGCGTTAATAACAGGCGGATCTGGATTTCTTGGTCAATATCTACTACAGTTAAATGATTGTGAATTTATAACTCTAGGAAGATCTCATTCTAACATTATTTGCAATCTAAGCCAAGCGGTTCCTGACATTTGCGATTCTGTTGAATTAGTTATTCATGCAGCAGGAAAAGCTCACTTTGTTCCCAAGAATAGAAAAGAAGCTGACGACTTTTTTTCAGTAAATTACATCGGAACAAAAAATTTGCTGTCCGCTTTAGAAAAATTACATAAGCATCCTAGGTCATTTGTGTTCATCAGTACCGTAGCTGTATACGGTAGGGAAAAAGGCATTTTAATTAATGAAAATGCTCGTTTAAATGCTAAAGATCCATACGGGCTAAGTAAAATTCGAACAGAAGGACTGATTCAAAAATGGTGTGCAGAGCATCATGTTATATGTACAATACTCCGGCTTCCATTAGTAGTCGGACAAAATCCTCCAGGAAATTTACGTGCCATGATTAAAGGAATTCAAAAAGGTTATTATTTTAATGTGGCTGGAGGAAAAGCAAGAAAAAGTATGGTACTGGCAGAAGATGTGGCTAAATTTATTCTACCAGCATCCAAAACAGGAGGCATTTATAATTTAACAGATGGAATTCATCCAAGCTTTAAAGAACTTAGCTCTAACATTGCCAGTCAGCTAAATAAAAATATTCCTTTTAATATTCCTTATTCGCTTGCCAAATATCTAGCGAAGGCAGGAGACATTATTGGAAAAAGATCCCCTTTTAACTCATATAAACTATCTAAAATTAAGTCAGATTTAACATTTGATGATACCAAGGCTCGACAAGCTTTCAATTGGGATCCATGCCCAGTATTAGAAAATTTTAAAATAAAATAAATGGTTAGTATATCTTAAAGTAACGATATCTGCTTAAATAAGGGGTAATTATATTGTTATAGAGCGCATTCACCTGTATACGATGTTTCTTTTTTAAAAAGTTAAACTAAAAATTTAAAAAAAGAGCTTACCTTTACCTACTTATTGACTTAAATAAGGCTTCATTTAAGAATGGATAACATCTACTTACAAATTCTTTTATTCACAGCAACCCTCTTTATTCTAGAACTCTTATATTTCCGGATCGCTAAACAATATAACATTATAGACAAACCAAACCACAGAAGCTCTCACAAAAGAATCACAATAAGAGGAGGTGGAATAATCTTTCCAGCAAGCCTTTTCTTTTGGTTTATCTTATCAGGCTTTCAAAATGCTTACTTTATTTCTGGTCTCTTTTTAATCTCCACTGTGAGCTTTTTAGATGACATCTTTACACTTAAGAGCGGAATTAGATCAGTTATTCAATCCTTGGCCATCATATTATTGCTTTATGCTTACCCATTAAGCTTACATTGGTATTATTATCTTGTAATATTTATAGTTATTAAAGGGACCATTAATGCCTACAACTTCATGGATGGAATCAATGGGATTACGGGGGCGTACAGTTTTGTTGCTCTAATTAGCCTGTTGTACATAAATAGTTCCTTTGCTTTTATAGATACGAATCTCATTGTCTGGTCATTAGTCGCCATTTCTGTATTTAATTTCTTTAATTTCAGGAAGAAAGCTAGGTGCTTCGCTGGTGATGTTGGTAGCGTAAGCATCGCATTTATTATCATCTATCTATTAAGTCAGTTAATACTTAAGACGAACAACTTCTTGTATGCATCCATTTTACTAGTTTATGGACTTGATACTGTAACCACAATAATTTTCAGGGTGATCCGCAAAGAAAAAATCACAGAAGCCCATCGCTCCCATTTCTATCAGTTCCTTGCAAATCAAAAAAAGTGGAAACACTTACAAGTGAGTTCCCTCTATTGCATAGCACAACTAACTGTTAACATAGTGTTATTAGGTCCTTTCATTAATAGAAACCAAAATGTATATGATAGCTTATATAAGCTAATTGTCCTATGTGTTGTCTCAGCAATCGGTTTTATAGTGATCCGATTCAGCATTGAAGGCAAGGACAATCTTTTAAAACCGAAATTACAAGCTTAACAAAAAATGGCTCATTAATTATAATCTGATTATCTTTGAGTCCTTTAATTAACTGCCTTACACATGCTGAACCGAATAAACATAGTTCCCCGCTGGATAATTTTCTGCCTAGACTTGAGTTTCTGTTTATTCTCTTTATGCTTTGCCTACTTTATTCGATTCAACTTTGACATAAAACAAATTAACCTTGCAGAATTAAGTCGAAACCTACTTATTTTCAGCCTAATAAACTGCGCTGTCTTCCTGGGGATTCGCACTTATGCAGGCATTATCCGATATACAAGTGCTCAGGATTCTTTCAGAATATTATTTTCTATTATACTAAGTAACTCCCTTTTCTTTATAACCAACCTCTTTCAGCTTGCCTTAAAAAGTGATTTGGTAATAAGCAACGTGGTACTTGTTATTAATGGTTTATCGAGCTTCCTTCTTTTGATAACTTACAGAGTACTTGTCAAATACTTTTTTCTTTATATTAAAAATCTAAAACTGAATCGTAAACCGGTAATAATTTATGGAGCAGGCGAAACCGGTATAGCTATCAAAAGAACATTAGACCACGACAGAGTATTAAACATGAATGTGGTTGGTTTTTTGGATGATAACGAGCGTAAATCAGGAAAAGCAATTGATGGGGTTAAAATCTATCACTCCAGCGAACTGCCATTCTTGGCAACTAACGGTAAAATTTCAGATATTTTACTGGCTGCCAACATTTCGATAGAGAAAAAGAATCAAGTGGTTGATTATTGCCTGGAGAATGATATTAAAGTATTAACCCTCCCTCCTGCCCTTAGCTGGATAAATGGGCATATTAATCCAAAACAGATACATAATATTAATATAGAAGAACTCTTAGAGAGGGAAACGATCAACATAAGCAACGATTCAATATGTGAGCAGCTAAAAGGAAAGCGAGTGTTAGTAACCGGGGCTGCAGGCTCTATAGGCAGTGAAATTGTAAGGCAGGTAGCAAAATTTTCGCCGCAAATGATTATTCTGAATGATCAATCTGAATCTCCTTTGCACGAGCTTCAGTTGGAGCTTCAAGACAAAAATGTCGATAATATATTTCATGCCTATATAGGAGATGTACGAAATAAGAACCGCATGGCTTCTTTATTTGAAACATTTAAGCCTCACTATGTATATCACGCCGCCGCATATAAACATGTACCTATGATGGAACATAATCCATCTGAAGCAATTAGGACCAACGTGATGGGGACGCAGATTTTAGCAGACCTTTCGGTTAAATATGGGGTTTCTAAATTTGTAATGATTTCTACAGATAAGGCGGTGAATCCCACAAACGTAATGGGAGCGTCGAAACGCTTGGCAGAGATCTATGTACAATCTCTGTTCAACTCCTTTAAGCATAAAAATACTACTTATACCAACGGACTCTCTTATCTTAATAAAGAGAATGCTGCAAAAACAACAAAGTTCATTACAACACGCTTTGGAAACGTGTTAGGGTCAAATGGCTCTGTAATTCCGCGTTTTAAAGAACAAATAGAAAAAGGGGGACCTATAACCGTGACTCACCCCGATATTACTCGTTATTTTATGACGATTCCGGAAGCCTGCCGCCTGGTTTTAGAAGCTGGGTCCATGGGCGAGGGTGGAGAGATTTTTATTTTCGACATGGGCAAGTCGGTAAAGATTGTGGAACTCGCTAAAAAAATGATCCGCCTATCAGGACTTGTACCTAATCGCGATATCGCAATTGAGTTTACCGGGCTTAGGCCAGGTGAGAAACTATATGAAGAACTCCTAAATGATAAGGAGAATACTCTGTCTACTCATCATGAAAAAATCATGGTTGCGAAAACCAGGGAGTACGATTTCGAGATGATAAACCAGCAGATAGAGGCCCTGATAGACCTAAGCGACCAATACCAGGACTGGCAAGTTGTTGCAAAAATGAAAGAAATTGTTCCTGAATTTAAGAGCAACAATTCGATCTATGAAGACCTTGATATTCAACCAATTGCCTACTAACCAAATATTAAAGCACCTGTCGGTCAAATGCTTAATAATATAAATTTCGAAGTAATGAAGAGATTCCTGGTAACCTGTTTGATGTTCATTTTACTTCAAGCAAGCGTTTTTTCCCAATCTAAAACTTTTTTATACGACTACTTCCTTTACCAGAAGATCAATTCCTTAACCTATTCGATTGATTCAAACCTACACACCTCAATACGCCCAGCAAGTCTAGGAGGCATCGAATCTGCATTGCTGGATAGTTTAACAAAAGCACCCCAGGAGAGGAAACATTCCTGGTTTACGAGAAAGCTGTTTTATGAACACCTGGTTGAAGTTAAACGCGATGACTACAATGTCTTTATAGACTTATTGCCCGATTGGCAGGCAGGACGAGATATATCGGGCAAATCAAATACCTGGCTTAACACCCGGGGCTTTCAAATCCAAGGCAATATTGGAAAGAAATTCAACTTTTATACCAGCGCATATGAGAATCAAGGCAGACTACCTAACTATATAAATACCTTTATTGATAGCACAAGAGTTGTCCCAGGCCAGGTTAATGATAAGTACTCAGGAACTCGCGCAGTTACAGATTGGGCTTATGCAAGCGCTGTTATTAATTACACTCCTAGCAAGTACTTCACGTTTACTCTTGGCCAGGATAAAAACTTTATAGGAGATGGTTACAGATCGATGCTTCTCTCCGACATTGCAACTAATTATCCATTCTTTAAGATTGAAACTACCCTCGGCAATGTGAAATACATTAATATCTGGGCTCAACTCCAAGACCTGACAGCTCCTGCATCCAGTTACAATAACGGCTTCAGAAAAAAGTGGGGTGTTTTTCATTACCTCGATTGGAATATTAATAAAAGACTTTCTTTAGGCTTATTTGAGTCCATAATTTGGCAAAATGCCGATTCAACGGGAAAAAGAGGATTTGATGTAAGCTATGTTACTCCAATCATTTTCCTGAGAACTGTTGAAGGTTACAACGGCTCGCCGGACAATGCGTTACTTGGCTTCAATGGGAAATATAAATTCGCCAAGAATTTAACAGCTTATGGCCAATTCATACTTGATGAGTTTACGGCGAAAGAGGTGTTTGCAGGTAATGGCTACTGGGCAAACAAATTTGGTGCGCAACTAGGCATCAAAGGCTTCGATGTTTTTAAAGTAAAAAATTTAAACTTTCTGGCTGAATATAATACTGCACACCCCTACACTTACTCGCAACGAACAAGCCTTCTAAATTATGGGCACTACAATCAACCTTTAGCCCATCCTTTTGGTGCCAATTTCAGGGAAATTTTAAGTATTTGGAACTACAATTTCAAAAGGTGGCAATTTTCAGCTCAGGGTAATCTTGCCAGTTACGGACTGGATAAAAGCGACGGCAAGTCCTACGGAAAAAATATTTTCAAATCATATAATGCCAGACCAGCCAATTACAACAATACGATTAACCAAGGCATAAAAACAAACTTTATTTACCTGGATAGCAAAGTTGGACTATTAATAAACTCTAAAACAAATCTTCGTTTAGAATTGGGTGCTGTGTACCGTCGGGAAAGGAATTATATAAAAAATGATCAAACAACCTGGCTAACCATTGGCTTAAGAAGCTCCTTTAGAAATCTCTATCAGGATTTCTAAATAATAAATCATAACACATTTCTTCAACATCACGTACAAAAGCATTATATTGTAGTCGAATATTAACCAATATTAGATTTCTAAATCTTTTTATGAGAGCTGAGCTATTACTGTTTTTAGTTTAAATACATATAATTTTTTAGTTTGAACCAGGGTATGAATGTAATAGCGAATCAGGCTATAGAAATGGTCGACCTTAAACGACAGTATCTAAACATTAAAGAGGAAATTGACAACGCCATTGAAAGAGTCCTTTTATCTTCGCAATTTATCAATGGGCCAGAGGTTAAATCCTTTGAATCAAAATTGGGCTTTTTTCTGGATGAAAGTCATGTAATTGGTTGCGCGAATGGAACCGATGCTCTTCAGATTGCATTGATGGCACTAAACCTGAAACCTGGAGATGAAGTAATTGTGCCGGCGTTCACTTATGTTTCCTGTGCTGAGGTTATAGCGTTATTAAATCTGGTTCCTGTTTGGGCTGACGTTAACTCCGACACATTCGATATAAATGTTGATTCACTCAAATCGCAAATTACAGAGAAAACAAAAGCAGTAATAGTAGTACATCTATTTGGACAATGTGCGTCTCAAATGGAGGCTATTGTTAATCTTTCCAAAGAACACAATTTTTACATAGTTGAAGATCTGGCTCAATCATTGGGGACCGATTATATGTTTTCTAATGGAGGCAGACAAAAAGCGGGTACCATAGGACATATTGGTTGTACATCGTTTTTTCCATCAAAAATTTTAGGTTGTTTTGGAGATGGCGGGGCTCTGATATGCTCAGATAGAGATCTTGCCGAACGGATTAGGATGATTGCCAATCATGGACAAAAAGAAAAGTACCATCATAGTGCGGTTGGCATAAATTCCAGGTTAGATTCTGTACAAGCTGCCGTTCTTAATGTCAAACTTCAATATATTCAACATTATATAAAATCACGAAGTGAAGTAGCAAACTGTTATGATGACCTGTTGCATGGGATTCATTGGCTTGAAAAGCCATTTCGCACCGAAAAATCATCACATGTTTTTAATCAATATACGATCAAGTTACCGAATGAACTAGTAAGAGATCAACTTAAAGATTACCTACATTCGAAAGGAATTCCGACGATGGTGTACTATCCTCAACCCTTACATTTGCAAGAAGCTTATCGGACTCTTCCCTCATCAACTAGTGCAAATAAGTTTCCTATTGCCGAGAAACTGAGTAAGCAAGTTCTTTCGCTTCCAATACATACCGAAATGTCGAAAGAGACCTTGTTATATATTGCAGATAGCCTCAGATCCTTTAGTTTGTAATTTTTTTTGAATACTTCATATATTGTAGCTGTTTAAAGGTATTACTGTTAATGTCTGATAAGATTCGTTTCGCTGTAATTGGATATGGCCATATTGGGAAGCGCCATGCAGAAATGATTTATCGCAACTCTGAAGCAAGCCTTTCTGCAATAGTTGACAATAACCCGGAACATCCCAATTTTAATCAAAAATACCAAGTCCCTCAATTTCATTCACTCGAAGAATTCCTGTCTCAAAGTAGAGATACTGAAGTAGTAAGCATTGCCACACCTAACGGACTCCACGCAACACAGGCGATGCTTGCATTGGAAGCAGGGAAACATGTTGTAATAGAAAAACCAATAGCACTACGAATTGAAGAAACCCTGGCTTTGGTAAAGAGGTCCGAAGAGGTTGATAGAAAGATTTTCACGGTAATGCAAAACAGGTATTCTCCACCCTCAATATGGATCAAAGGCATAGTTCAATCTGGAGTACTCGGAAAAATCTATATGGTTCAGGTGAATTGTTTCTGGAACAGAGATGAACAATATTATACAGAAGGAAGCTGGAGGGGAACATTGAACCTTGATGGTGGAACACTCTATACACAGTACTCTCATTTTGTTGACATGCTCTATTGGATCTTTGGAGACATCAAGAATATTAATGCAACGTTTGCAGATTTTAATCATCAGCTGCTTACAGAATTCGAGGACTCGGGGTTTGTAAATTTCGAGTTCTTAAATGGAGGACTGGGTTGTTTTAATTACTCAACTGCTGTCTGGAATCAAAACTTCGAAAGTAGCATGACAGTAATAGCTGAAAAAGGAAGCATAAAGATTGGGGGACAATACATGGATCGGGTTGAATATTGCAATATTAAGGACTATAGGTTCAATGGCCTGGAACCAACCAATGAGGGAAACGATTATGGGCATTACAAAGGTTCTGCTCAAAACCACCATTTCGTGATCGCAAACATCATCGACGTTCTAAAAGGGCGCGCGGAAATTCATCATACCGCCGAGGAAGCTTTCCATGTGATTGACATTATTAATCGAATCTATGCGCAAAGAGACAAAGCGTTCTTTAAAACATCGAATCTTGATTCCCCAACCAAGAAGTAACGGCTCCTCCTATAAGAAAAATCAGGACAATAAATGATCTATATTCTCGCTCCCTATAACTTAGCCATTAATACAACCGCCCGTAACCGTATACTGTCTTTTTATTATGCAATAGCTAAACAAGGCCTTCCTGTTAAACTCGTCAATCCGCCAAAATTAAAACGGGACACCGAACTTAAGTCGAAAGGACTATTAAAATATGAAGGAGCTTCAGATGATATTTTGTCTTTAGACTTACAGGAAAGCTGGAGTGAATTGTTAATAACGAAGCTTGTTGCAAACGGTAATAGTAAAAAAGCATCTGCATTATTAAATCTTTTATTTTTAGCGATCCAAGGCTGCGATTTTTACTACCCGGCAAATTCGTTGAAACAATATTTTAAGAAAAATCCACTAACCCCCAATGATCTTTTAGTGGCATCAGGCTTCCCTTACAGCCTTTTCAAGGTAGCTGCCCATCTAGCTAGAGAAAAAAAATGCAAATTGATTCTTGATTACAGGGATCCATGGACCTATGGTTACGTTCCGTTAGATTCAAGCCGCCTAGTAAGCTGGGTTAAAAATCAGTTACAAAGAAAAACTGAGGACATGTGCCTGAACATCTCAGCTAGAGCTCTCTGCGATAGTGAGAGTGTGAAAAAGTTGTTCCCTGAGATGTACCAAAATAAGATTGAGGTCATCCTAAATGGAGCTAACCTCCATGCAATAGATACTAATCGAATCATTTCACATTACCCTATCTTCAGAATTGTATACCTTGGCACACTTTATAATGATCAACTAAGCGATTTAAGTTTCTTCACTGCATTATCCGAGCTTATTAAGTCAAAAAAACTATATCCCGGGCAGTTTGAGGTTCTCTTTGTTGGCTCGTTGCCTAATGCCACACTCTCTTCAATGATTACTGAGCTTGACTTGGGTGAGTTCGTCTTTGCTACTCCGAGGCTAGCTCTCACGGAGGCGATTGAAATAGCGTACACCGCTGCCACCTTCCTGCATTTAAAATATGGCGAACGACCAGAAATTGATAGTTCCAAACATCTAGACTATCTCGCCTTACAAAAACCAATACTTCTGCCTAACTCTGACAATGGCAATGCGGCAAAAAGTATAAAAAAACACAATGCCGGATATGTCTGCAATAGTACCAAGGAGTGCTATGAAACACTTTGCGAGCTATGGGAGAAGCATCAGCGAGGCGAGGGCTTTAAAACCGTGCGTTCTGAGGATTTCCTATATAACATTAGCAGAGAAGCAGAAGCAAGCAAGTTAGTTGACATAATCTTAAATTTAAGGTGATGTATAATTCGATTAACAGGAAAAAAAAGTATTTTAAGAGATGGATTTGTTGAATAGTATCAGATGAAAATTTTCCTTGACGATTTTATATTTTCACTTCAGTCGATTGGCGGGATTTCTGTCTATTGGTCGACTTTCCTTCAACAGTGCCAACGGTTATCAAACGACGATGTCACTTTGATACGTAGAAGTGATTCAAAGTCCATCTTATCAATCGAAGAAATTTGGAGAGGCGAAACAATTAACGAGGATAAGATTCCTTTGCCTGTCGCTCGTTTATTACCCCTCCTTATTAAGCTGCCCGACTACAGTTTATTTCATTCTAGCTATTTACGTTATACTTTGCAGAAAAAAGTATGTAATATCGTTACAATTCACGATTTGGCTGCAGAATTGGGCGCCGTAAAAAGCTGGAAAACTATTTTTAAAAGATTTCTACAACGTTCAGCCATTAATCGAGCAGATGGAATTATATGCGTTTCGGAGGCTACCCGGAAAACTCTCCTTAATATTTATCCCGGAATTTCTGCAGAGAAAACAAAAGTTATCTATCACGGATTCTCAAACAGTTTCTACCGAATAGAGAAGAAATTAGCTACTCCTTTTAGGACAATACTGTTCATTGGCGCCCGCACCCATTACAAAAACTTTTTTGTGTGCATTAAAGCAATTGAAAAACTTAGAGATTTCAAATTACTTCTAATTGGTGGAGGTAAGCTTACAGATACAGAAGTTCTTGCTCTTAACAGTGCCTGCAAAGATCGATATACACACCGCGAGAGCCTTGACACGAATGAATTAAACAGATTCTACAACCAAGCTTTTTGCTTGTTATATCCAAGTTTTTACGAGGGATTTGGAATGCCCATTATTGAGGCAATGAAAGCAGGTTGTCCGGTGGTTTGCGCAGCTAATGAAGCTGTAAAAGAAGTTGCAAATGACGCTGCCTTAATTATAGATGACAGTTCGGATTATAATGCCTTCGTTAACGCGATTATAAGCCTGGAATCAGAAGCATTGAGAAATATTATGATTGAAAGAGGGCTTAACAGGGCAGCAGAATATTCAACCGAAAAGAACTTCACAGAAACCCTCAACTTTTACAAAGCGGTGTATCTGAAAAAATTTAATATGGATCTGGGAATTACCAAAGATTACAGGACTTTCCTCTAAATTCTACTCTCCCACCGGATAAACCTCCGCCAGCGGGCTAAACAAATAAACCCTCCCTGTCCCCGCCTCAACACATTTAAACCGTTTTCTTACTTGTTCACCTTTTGCAAACACCCGGCCTCCTTTAATTTGAAATACCGATTTTATTGGTAGGGCTTCGATAAGGATCGTTGGCTTATTGTCATAACTTTTCAAAGCCCTGAATAGGCTCAGATTACTACAACTTGATGCCGCCGGATTTTCTAGATAGGCAATGAGTACCCTTTGAAGTTCTGAAGGAAACACCTCCATTTCAAAAAACGGCTGCATCATCCTCTTAAAGTTACGCTTCCACTCCTCTCCATGAGGCTTCACAGTTCCTTTGTGCTCGTTCCAGGTAAGCAAGTGGGCAAATTCGTGAACCGTTGTAACAAGAAAAGCGTAGGGGTTTAAATCATAGTTTACAGAGATGCGGTGTCCCTGGCCGCGAAAAGGTGCCCGATAATCGCCAAACTTGGTATTACGCCCTCGGGAGATTTTGAAATCGCATTTAAAATAGTCTATCCATTTTGCCACTAATGGGGCTGCTGCTTCAGGAAGATATTTCGCCAGGATCTTGACTTTGTCCATCAGGCAAGCGCTATTTTAGAATGTTATACACTATTAGGCTAGCCAGATATGCAAGCCCAGTCATATAAGCGAGCTGAATGATTGGCCATTTGAAACTTTTTGTTTCACGATATACAATAGCAATCGTACTCATGCATTGCATCGCGAACGCATAAAAAACCATTAAAGAGAAAGCAACGGCAAATGTAAACACCGGCTTCCCCGTTTCAGGATTAACTGCCTGCGCCATCTTCTCCCTTACAGATTCGATATGCGCTTCGTCGTCGCTAACGCTATAAATAGTTGCCATAGTGCCCACAAAGACTTCCCTTGCGGCAAATGATGTAATAAGAGCTATCCCTATTTTCCAATCAAAACCCAAAGGCTTGATTGCCGGTTCTATTATCTTGCCCACCACACCTGCATAAGAATTTTCTAACTTCTCTGCGGATTTCAAGCGATCTAATTCCTCGGCTGAATATTTTTTCGTGAATGCTTCGGACTTATATTTTCTTTCGAGAGCTTCCTGCTTTCCTGCCGGGCCATAAGAAGCCAGCACCCATAATACAATAGAAATAGCAACTATGACCTTTCCTGCTTCCCATATAAATGTCTTTACCTTTTCATACATCGTTAGCGCGATATTATCCCAACGTGGCATACGGTACACTGGCAATTCCATTATGAAGTACCCTTTATCCTTCGATTTAATCAAAAATTTCATCACCCAGGCTACGACAATTGCCATAACCATACTGAGGACATATAATCCCATCAAAGCCAAGCCCTGCATGTTAATAAATCCGGCGACCTTCCCATCAGGAACTACTAAAGAAATAAGTAACGTATATATTGGCAAACGAGCCGAACAACTAACTAACGGCGTCACCATTATGGTGATAATACGATCCTTCCAATTTTCAATAGTACGGGCACTCATTATTGAGGGAACGGCACAAGCCAGCCCGCCAATCAAAGGTACTACCGATTTTCCGTTGAGCCCCACTTTCCTCATGATCTTGTCCATCATAAAAGTTACTCTGGCCATGTAGCCGGTATCTTCCAAGATTGAAATGAAAGCGAAGAGAATAGCAATTTGAGGTATAAACACCAAAACACCACTTAAGCCTGAAAGGATTCCATCAACAAGTAGGTCGGTAAAAATACCAGGTGGCAATGTATTGTGGGCAGTTTCGGTTATCCATACAAAGGCATCTTCAATTAAGGCCATAGGGTATTCTGACCAAGCAAAAATGGCTTGAAAGATGGTAAAAAGCACTGCGAAGAAAATAATGAAACCACCAACCTTGTGGGTTAATACCTTATCAATTTTATTGCTTAATGTTTCCTTTTCCGCCTCCTTCTTAAACTTAACAGTATCAAAGAGGACGTCATTAATGAAGTTATATCGAGCGATAGTTTCGGCGGCCTGAGCCTGAGAAGAGTGGAAAGAGTATTCCTGTTCGAGCTCCTCTATTTTATTACTCTGTTCTGGGCTTAAAAATCTTACATTTTCATGCTGATGCGCAAGCTGCAGAGCCGTATAGGGCTTATCAACCAGGATCTCATTTTGGATCTTGCTGATCAACTCCGGCGCCAAGGCCTCAACCTCAATAGTATCGGCTTGTAAAGCTGTTGCAGGTGCATGAACAATGGACTCCTTAAGCCCATCGATATTTTCGCCTTTTCGGGCACAAATACATACAATCTGTACACCTAAACGCAGAGCAATTTCATTAACATCAATTTCCGTACCTGCATTTCTTGCAAGGTCCATCATGTTAAGAGCAATCACCACGGGAATTTTAAGGTCGGCAACCTGGGTATAGAGTAGCAGATTACGTTTCAAATTAGAAGCATCTGCAACTACAATTATTAAATTGGGATGCGAAGGATTATTTTCATCAGCAAGGACCTCGAAGACTATTGTTTCATCCTTGCTTTTGGGGTAAAGGCTATATGTGCCGGGCAGGTCGATTATCTCTGCATTGCGCCCATCGGGAAGCTTACAAAACCCAGTTTTTTTATCGACCGTAACCCCCGGAAAGTTTCCAACTTTCTGGTTTAAGCCTGTTAGAACATTAAAAAGAGTTGATTTTCCAGTGTTGGGATTTCCAACTAATGCAACTTTCAGCCCACCGTCCACTTATCGTTATTCTATTGCAAAATAATGGTAGAAGCTTCGTTTTTACGTAAACTTAACTGATAGCCAGAAACACGGATTGCCATCGGATCTCCCAGAGGCGCAAAACGTTCAACTACAATTGGTTCACCAGGGAGACAACCCATTTCCATCAATTTTACCGACATTTCAAGATCTGTAAATTCTTTAATAATACCAGTTTGTCCAGGAAGTAGTTGTGAAAGATTCATCTGTTAATTTCTAAACCGAAACAAAGGTAACCTTATTTGTAATAAATCCAAATAATGTTCAGCAAATTGAATAATGATAGGACCCAAAAACTTTTCAACGCCGGTGAATGCCGCGTTGTTTAAAATGCGGGCAATTGCAGTCCTTTTTAAATACTCCGCAGGAGCTGAAGCCTATAATGCTTAATGACAATACTGCTACTTTAAAGAAATTTTTCATGGCCGTTTCGATGTAAAAAGATATAACTAAAAATGCCCATGCCAACGCCTGCCGTATCGCAGAATAAGTCCCACCATTCTGCAGATCGATATGTGAACACCTTCCATTGCAAAATTTCGATGAAAGCACCGAGGGAGACCGTAACAAAAAGAATTTTTAAAACGGTGGTAATACGGTAGTTATAACTTTTTTGTTGCCTTATTTTCCCATGAAAAATAAATACCGTTAAAACAAAGAAAAAGCCGGTATGCACTAATTTGTCCATGCCTTCAAATGCAGGAACTCCTTGTGACACCGTATCCATAGGCATGTCGCATAAGATAAGCACCAGTATTGCCCATAATATAGAAAGGTACTGGTGCTTTATAGTGTTTATCATTAAAGTCCTATTTGTGACTTGTATTCGTCGGCAGATAATAACCCGTCAAAATCAAGTACCGAGCTTACGGATATCTTTACCAGCCAGCCTTCGCCGTAAGGGTCTTGATTAACAAGCTCAGGCGCACTGTCAATTTTTGGATTTACCTCAAGTACCACGCCGGTAAGGGGAATAAAAAGATCAGAAACTGTTTTTACTGCTTCAACTGTTCCAAAAATGTCATTCTGAACAACTTCCTGTCCTACTGTATTAATATCAACATAAACAATATCCCCAAGTTCACGCTGGGCAAAATCGGTGATACCGACATAAGCCTCACTACCGTCTAACCTAATCCATTCGTGGTCTTTAGTGTATTTTAATTCTGCTGGAAAATTCATCTATTTTTAATTTGTGTCAAAAATACTTTTTAACCGTTCAAAACCAAAAGCAAACATGTTATTGAAGTGTAAACCTTAAACTCACTCCAAAGTTGCTGAATGATGTATTGAATGTCTGCGAGGTGTACGGCCTTGTAATGGTACCATCATAGAACATTCTAAGATTAAACCGCTGGTTCAAGACGTAATCAACAGTAGGGCGTATTGAGATATTCTTTGCTCCCGAAGATACTTCCGCATCGTCTACATCTGCTCTGAAAATCGTCGTTTTACGGTCGTTAATAGCAAAATCCAGTTTAAAGTTTACATCGTTATTTGTTTTCTTCTGGCCAAGCAAGCCAAATGGCAGCCTGAAGCTTGTTGTACGATAACCAAAACCAAAAACGATACCGTCGTCCCTTTGTTGTGCTAGTTGGCTATTTGATAAACTTAAACTTAAAGCCCGGGACTTCCGATATTCAAAGTTAAGGCTCATATTATTTTTTAAGCGAAAATCAACTCCCAACAAAGGAACAAATTGCTCGGCAAGGGTAACCTGTGAGAACTGGTAATATGGCAGGAAGTTTTGATTTGCATCTAAAACCGCCGAATAGCCATCAACTTCCGCATATCTTGCCAATGAATTAAATCCATTAATGCTATAGGTTGACCTGTAGGTATGGTTTAAATCAAAAGATGCGAATAGCTTATTGAAAAAGCTGTATTTGGTTAAGCCGTTATACGTAATACGCCAGTTTGGTATTGGGATTTTAGGAAATTGGTTAAGGCTGACATTATCAGCACTTCTACCGGTATAGGCAGCAAGGAAAGCTGGCACGACTACATCTTGCGAATTGCTTCCATAACCGTTTTCAAAGCCTTCGGCATTTTGCCCATTTGAATTCGGATTTAATCCACCCAACCTTCGGGATATAACCATTCTATTACTTTCAAACTGCCGGAATAATTTCGATGTCCCATTGGCTTCTTCACCAGAAAAGGCAGTTTTTAATGAGAAGAACGAAACGCTAAAATCTCCTGTGGTTACGGGACTCTGATTTTCGAACGCAGAAGATTCTCCGCTGAATTTGAACGTGGTTGAATAATTAAAGCTTTGGCTTTTCAGCGCAGTAAGTTCAATGCGTAAATCTTTAATAGGTTCTACCGTTCCCCTGAAATTTAAATCTTCTTTACGAGTTGTAATATATAGCTGGCTCTGGGTTTCATCACGGGTTATCCAATTATTTGCAACAGCACGGTTTCTGATATCCCTCTGGCCGCCGAAAAGGAAATCCCAGCCAGGTGCGTCGGCGTCAAAATCATACCCCAGAATACTAGTTGTTGGCTGATATCCGGGTAAGAAAGTTCCCTCTGTGCGAGTATAGGCACCAGTAATGTTTTTAATGCTTGTGAATGTTTGGGCCAACACTTTATTCATACTGCTAGCATCTGGCTTTGCCGCCTTTTTAACAAAACCTAATTTACTATAGAGTGACGTAAAGTTTAAAGTAGGGTTAAGCTGAATAGTTCTGGAGTTTTGAATGGTATTTCCAAGATTAATATCGGGCTTTCTCAAAGTTATCAAAGGCTCGGACTTCCAATTAAAGTTTGTTCCGTACCGTGCAACCACGTTAACCCACTGCAGCCCCGGAATTTTGTTTAGAGGTACCGTATAATTTAGGTTCAAAGAATGGTTATAGTCTGTTGTGCGGCCCAAACGCTTAAGGTTACTCCAAATAGAGTCCCTTGTACGTCCCTCAATGCGGCCATCTGGCTCGTCGATAATAGAATAATTAGTTGCACTGAAATCCATTTGCAACGAACGGGTTAGATTCCAACTTAAACCGTATACCCGGTTCATCAAAAAGTTCTTATTATAGGTGGTTCTTTGCAACAGTTGATCTTCCCCGTTCTGCCTTAATGTGTTTTCTGAATATAAACGATCAACATCTACCCTGAAGTTCAAAGCAGAAGGCAAAAGCGAGAAGTTGAAATCACGAAGCAAGGCCAGGGTGTTTGATTTTATGATCTTCTCGAATGGCGTAAAGGTTTTAGGCTGATTACTGAAAGTGTAGGCTAAAGCAGCCCGATAGTTCTTTTGCAGAGTGAGCTCATTAATAAAATCCCTGTGATGATATTCGGTGAATGCATATGATACACTGAAATTCTCAATATCCCACAGCCTGCTCTTACTATCCGGATTGGTTTTTACTTTACGAACATTGGTGAAGTTGATACTACGGCGGCGGGTATAATCATCGACAATATCATGAACCGCCTCTTTTCCCTTTTTGGATAATCCGACAAATGCATTTTCGAGCTGAATATCATTTGCTCGGGGGTCGTATTGAGGGACACTTAATTGAGTCGACCAGTTGAAGAAAACCGGAATTTTTATCCCAGTCCTTTCAGGAAAAAACTTGCCAAGTTCAAGGCTTGTTGACAAATCAAAAAAGCTGTTATCACTACGGTTTCTTTCGCTCACCCGCTTGTCGATAGAACCGAATCCAATGGTGCTTTTACTTCCGGAAACCGTAACATCTCCAAGGTCTGCCAATTTTGCATTCAACCTGGCTGTTGCTGCCCAACCTCCGTTTTCGTCGAAATCTGTTAAGCGTAATTCATTGAACCAAACCTGTGCACTTTTATCAAGTCCGTCATCATTCCCTGCATTAGGCCTACGGTAAGGGTTTCTAACAGCGAGCATATACACCCGTATTTTACTCATATCCGGCTGGCCCTTTACCGTAATTCTCCTTCCGTCTTTTAAATCCACGGTGAATGGAATATTAGATGCAACACCAGCGTTATTTCTTGCAGACTTTGCTTCCTGGAAGTCTTTCAACTCGATTTCTACATTATTGGCATCTGGCCATATAGCATAAGGGTCGCTTGTTCCGGGCTGGGTAACTTTCAACGGCACTTCATATTCATAATAGTTATCCTGATTATCTGTACCAATACGTATAACCGCATTTATGTCGTTATCGCTCAATCCGCTTACTATGCTGCCGGCTTCTGCATGGACGAACATTTCCATCTTCTTATAAGCGCGGAAGTCGTTGAAGGTTGTCCTGAAAGCAGCACGAGTATAGCCATCACGAAGATTCTGGACATTTAAAGAAAGTGATTGCTCATTCTGCTGAGTTTCTCCCCTAAAATTGCTATAGTCCCTTTCCCTGGAAATCCCTGGAGGAACCACGTAAGGAATCGGAGTACGTTTTCCGTTCTCCTCGATATTTACTGTAGTTACATCAATTTCAGAATTATCCAAAGGTGGCGCTGTACCTAAAGCAGGGTCGGCTATAACCTTATCTGTTGTGTTCTCTACATTATATCTTCTCCATTCGCCCCGTATTAACTGCAATTTTGCCATCCTTAATACAGTAGTATCTTCAAACCCTGTTAGATAAGTCCGGATAAAGCGCATTGATTTAAAATCTTCAATGTTGCCCACAGTCCTATCGGGCTTGGCAATTGGAATTTTGAACTGATACCACCTAACATTCTGTGTTGAACCATTTGCAAGTGTTACAGAGGATGTTACGATATCTGTTATGTAACTTTCGCCCACTTGCATATTAGGCCTTAATGGTACATGGTATTCATAATATTCGTCGGAAGTACTTGAAGTATTGTCGCGGTTTATGTCTTCACCATCAGGCAGAGAAGTAGAAGCTGTATTATCAATGCCGGTTTCCGACTGCGATTGCTGTGTAGTTTTAGAGTTTCCTTCTGTTCCGTTATAACGTTCATAACGTTTCAAAACGCCGGCGTTCTGCCCATCCAGGTTACCGCCCCGGTAGTACTGGAAGTCGTCTGAAGACGGGTCGGCATCCATTTCTGCCGCAGCCTGAGGGCTAAGTACGGCTTTTATCTGGTCGATCTGAGGCTTGAAAAAAGCACGTTCGCCATCATTGGTTAAACCGTCTAAACCCACATCCTGAAGTTTTCTGGCATTCGGGTCGCTGTCAAAAGCCTGAATTACCGGCTGAAGCTTTGGCGCCCTTCCCCAAACAGTAGAAGTTATTTTGCTTTCATCCCCATCTGCAGGCAAGCCATTCTCCAAGGATTTTTTTCCATCTAAAAGGATATCCTCAGAAATATTACCGAGGTTAAAATATAATTCTCCACCTGATGAGTTAGGTTTTTTGATGAAGGGATCCATTAACCACATCTCAATAAACTCGATATTAAGCGCTTCAAAATCATTTGTTTCGAGCCTTCTGAAAATTCCGCCCCAGCGATTTCTTGGATTATTTAAGGCGCCACTACTATTTACATCAGTTGTGAAATTGTATGGGCCACGAAGTGTTGGATAATAAGCGAGGTCTAAAGTGGGCAAGGTTAATGGCTGTCCGGTTGCTGACTGCTTAAATGGGAAAACCTCCCGTTCCAGAACCTCGCGAACGTAATGGTCCGATTGAGCATTTTTATTTCCCCGGATATTTGCAGGCGTTAATGAGTTGCTGGTGTTAAAGAAAATTGGGTCTATATTATAAAATGCCAACCTTGCACGGTTCTTTCCATAATCAAGGTTATTTTGAAGGTTTGATTCAGGAAACTTGTTAGGGTTACTTGTGGTTCCATTTGGAGTGCCAGAGATCTGCCATCCGGCGAAACTCTTAATATCTATTATTGAACGGCTGCCTTCGAAGTCATCCAGGTAACTGGTTCCATTCTTACTACCAGCAAAATTTAAAGCCTTTGGATGCCCCGGTATCAAATTAGCGAATTCGCCAGAGAAGGTTAACGAGGATGTTTCCTTAGTATTGATTAAAGGTAGTTTATCAATTAGCCGGGTTAAAAAGCGTGAGTCTGTGGTATAGTTTGCATCAATGCCCCAAATGGTATTTGAGATGGCCTCCTCACCGATATTTACTTTTGGAGTGAGTGGCTTCTCGGTTAGGTTCATAATGGTACCGCCTAAGTTTAACTTGTGGTTTACACGATAATCAAACCTTGACCCGAATAAAGAGCGCTGCTGCAACCCAAAAAGCTCATTACTTTCCTGTTTAATCCTGATTTGCTGCCCAGAGTTTAACAGCGCCTGATTAAGAATTTTGACACGTCCACTGTTATAATCTACAGTAAAGTCTGCCCCTTCCTGCAAAGGCAATGTTCCGGCAATAACCTGTACAGAACCTGGAGGAATATTGATGGCGTTCAACTGAAACTCAGAACTAATATCAGATTGAAATGTACCTTTTATGATATAGCGATTTTTTGAGGTATATAATTGCTGGGCATCGGCTTTGGTTAGGTTGTAAAGCTCTTTAAATGGGAACTTTGCACGCGCTGTAGCGTCAGAAAGCCTTGCTTCCAGATCTTTACCAAAAGGCTCCACTACAGGTTATGTCACACGCCCATTCACCGCATCAATTGTGACACCTTCGACAAAATCGAAATACCCATCTGGTTTTTCGTTCCCAGCCTGGTTCAAGCGGTCAACTCCGGTTAACTGAAGCCACAAACGGCTGTCGGCAGCAGTGGCACCTTCAGCAAAAGGCTTTTCTATACCAGACTGTTCATCCAAACGGTAGATATTGAGGTTAAAAGCAGTGCGGCTAACTTGATAAGCATTTAAAGAATAAACATTCTTCATCATCAAATGCCAGATTGGCAATGAGGTTTTAAGCGTTTCACTTTTCAAAAGCTTTACGAACAATGCCGTTGGGTTCTCTGAATTTACCGTCACGTCGGTAGATAGCTCTCCCACCTGGTACTCTTCACCATTATAGTTATACCGGTATGCAACAGCTAAAACCTCATCCGCATTTAATGACGTGTTAAGTGAAATATATCCTAGCCTGGCATTAAGGGTATATTCACGTTCGGTCAGCTTCCGTGCGTATGTTAGCTTAGAATAATTATTGTTCCGGCCGGTAGATTCAAAGAATGCGTTGATTTTATTAGAGTTTGTGAACCTATTCTCGGGGTCAGCTGCTAATAAATTCAATAAATTGTTAGACTGCTTAGCGCCGAAAGCTGGGTCATTTACGGGCCCGGCTGCCGGCACGGCTATAGAACCTGGCGTTAGCAGGGCGGTATTTTCTATAGAATCCCGTTCCCCTAGGTCCATTAAACCAATAATATCCCGTGAATCAGTTGTGCTGTTATTTCGGTTGGTTACCCAGACTTCAATCTTGGTTATATTAATATTAGATGTAACCAAAGGGATATTTCTCAGAGCCTCGTTATAGTGGTTCCGGAAGTAATGCGACAAGAAATAGTGCTTGTTAGCTTCGTAATTGTCTGCTGTTATACGAAAATCATTTTGTTGAGAACCATTGGAAATAGTGATTTCTTTTTGTTGAGATTTCTGTTGAGAGAAAACGCTGGTAACATTCAGCTTTCCAAACTGAAACTGTGTTTTTAAACCAAACAAAGCCTGGCTGCCGGTAATTAATGTAGAGCTAAGAGGAAGGCTTACGTTACCAGCTTCTATTTTCTGCACAATTTCATCAGGCTTGCCAGTATAATCCAGCTTCATCTGATTTTCAAAGTCGAACTGAGCTTCAGTATTGTAGTTAGTGGATATACGTAGCTTGTTACCGATCTGCCCCAAGACGTTCATTTGAATACGCTGGTCGAAATCAAAGTTCCCCTGTGTACGCTGCCGTTCGTTAAACAATGGGTTCTCTGTTTTATTTATCCTACCAGAGAGCGTCAGCTCGGCTGAACCCTGGGGCCTGATATCAATGGTATTGCCACCAAAAATGCGTTCAAAAGATTTACTATTGATCTTAACGCTAGGTACAAAGCCGGGTTCACGTGCCTCTTTAATCGGAGCCTCTGAAAGCTGCTTCCAATACCCTCTTTTAATTTGTTCATTTTCATAACGCTGATACTCCTCGATAGAAAGATATTGAGGCGGACGGTAAAGCCTGTCACCAATTTTTTCGCGGATTACATATCGTTTAGTAACCGGATCGAACTCAACAGAACGCTGAATATTGGATGGATTGGGCAAATAAAAGCCAGGCTTAGGTTCCAATTCAAGAATTCGCGAATCTCTGAAAGGATAACGTAACTTTAAACTATCGGGCACCGTAGAAGGGCTACTTTGAGCAAAAACAAAACCCTGAATAAAGAACAGAAGTCCAAAGGTCATTCCCGGAAGAAAAAAGGCAGAAATCTTTCTCAAAGCACCAATATTTTTGGTTATCACAAATTTTAGGACTGTAATTATAAGCTTTTTAAAGCATTTTTTATTAACTGTTCTACTGTTAAGTTTTCGTTAGATCGCTTTAACACACTATCAATCGCTTTTTCCGCAACATTTTTAGCAAATCCAAGCATAACCAGAGCTGATAGAGCTTCATCTTTAGCAGTATTAATTTGTGGTAATGTAATCAACGATTCAAGTCCCTCTTTTTTCAGTTTATCCTGCAGTTCGAGTATAATTCGCTGCGCAGATTTAGGCCCAATCCCCTTAATTTTTTGAATAAGAGGCACATCGCCTTTTACAATAGCCGCCTGAATTTCATCGGGAGTTACCGAAGAAAGGATCATGCGGCCGGTACCCGGACCAATTCCAGAAACCGAAATTAAATGAAGAAAAAGGCGTTTTTCCCCTTCATCAATGAAGCCGTACAAAGTGTGGGCATCTTCCTTTACGTGAAACCATACAAACAATTTGCAACGCTCGCCATCAGGCAGCTTCGAATAGGTATTCAGAGAAATATTTATGTGATAACCAATGCCGCCAGCCTCGACTATAACATAAGCAGGGCATTTAAATACCAGGCGGCCATCAATATAAGCGTACATTTATAAATTGAATAACAAGATTTAGTATTTACTGCCAAAAGCGAAATTACTCGCTTTAAGGCTATTATCCTTTAGATTGCGCATCTACAACTGCAATAGTTGCCATGTTAACAATCTCTCGTACAGAGCTATCCATTTGAAGGATATGCACCGGTTTATTTATGCCTAAGAGTATCGGACCCACTGCTTCCGCTTCGCCTAACTCTTGTAATAGTTTATAAGCGATATTTCCAGATTCGAGAGTTGGAAATACCAGGGTATTAGCTAGTTCACCTACTAACGTACTAAATGGGAAATTATTTTTGAGCAATGAAGGATTTATTGCAAAATTTGCCTGCATTTCTCCATCAACTATTATATCCGGATATTTTTCATGCAAAATTCTAACCGCTTCTCGTGTTTTTTCGGGCACTTCACCATCAACAGTGCCAAAGTTAGAATAAGAAAGCATGGCAATACGGGGTTCTACGTTAAGTTTACGTACCGAACGCTCCAACAAGATAGTTATGTCTACAAGTTCCTCAACTGTAGGATTTTTATTAATGGTAGTGTCACCGAAAAATATGGGGCCTTTTTTGGTTAGCATTAAATACATGCCTGCCACCCTTGAAACATCCGGCTCTGTACCAATCACTTGCAATGCTGGCCGGACTGTGGTAGCATAATCTTTGGTCAAGCCGGAGATCAATACATCGGCTTCACCAAACTCAACCATACAGGAACCGAAGTAATTCCGATCTACTACCAGTTTCTGGGCCTGCATGAGGTTAATACCCCTACGCTGGCGTTTTTGATATAGAAATTCGGCATATTGATTAATCTTCTCTGCTTCTTCAAGAGGGTCAATTATCTTTACACCATTTAAATCGAGCGCATTCTCTGTAATTATACCGGTGACAACTTCTCTGTTTCCCAATAAAATCGGGATTGCAATACCCTCATCTTTAACGATCTGGGCAGCCTTTAAAATCTTATAATTGTCTGCTTCGGCAAAAACGATCCGCTTCGGCGCTGATTTTGCCTTACTGCTTATAGCTCTCAACAAAGCATCTTCTTTACTTAATCGGCGACTTAAGCCTTCGGTATACGCATCCCAATCGGTAATTACTTTGCGAGCCACGCCAGATTCTATAGCAGCCTTAGCAACTGCCGGCGAGACCGAAGTAATTAAGCGAGGATCCATTGGCTTAGGAATAATATAATCCTTGCCATATTTTAAGCTTTGGATATTGTAAGCCAGGTTTACCGACTCTGGCACCGTTTTTTTCGCCATATCGGCAATCGCCTTCACGGCGGCAATCTTCATTTCTTCGTTTATTGTACGCGCCCTTACATCCATAGCGCCTCTGAAGATATAGGGAAATCCAAGCACGTTATTTACCTGGTTGGGGTAGTCTGAGCGGCCCGTCGCCATAATAACATCTTCTCTTGCTGCCACTGCCAATTCATATGCAATTTCCGGATTAGGATTTGCCATTGCGAAAACAATAGGCTTGGGAGCCATCGTTTTAAGCATTTCGGCAGTAAGTACATCTGCCGCAGACAAACCAATAAATACATCTGCCCCGTCCATGGCCTGCTCCAGGGTGTTGATATTTCTGTCGGTAGCAAATTCTGATTTTATCGGATCAAGACTCTTTCTGTCTTTGCGAATAACCCCTGAACGGTCGAGCATTACGATGTTATCTTTGTTCGCCCCTACGCTTACATATAAACGCGAGCACGATATCGCAGCGGCTCCCGCTCCGTTAACAACAATTTTAACTTCGTTAAGCTTTTTTCCTTGTAACTCGCATGCATTTATTAAAGCAGCTGAGGAAATTATTGCAGTGCCATGCTGGTCATCGTGCATTACGGGGATATTCATTTCCTCTTTTAGCCGCCTTTCGATCTCAAAACATTCGGGAGCCTTAATATCTTCCAGATTGACTCCTCCAAAAGTTGGTTCCAGGGCTTTTACGATACGCACGAATTCGTCAACATCTTTAGTATTCAGTTCCAGGTCAAAAACATCGATGTCGGCAAATATTTTAAATAATAAGCCTTTCCCTTCCATTACTGGCTTGCCGGCCTCCGGCCCGATATCGCCCAACCCCAATACTGCCGACCCATTACTTATTACGGCTACCAGATTCCCTTTTGAGGTATATTTATAAACGTCTTCGGTATTCGCGGCAATTTCCAGGCAAGGCTCTGCTACACCAGGGGAATAAGCTAGTGTTAAATCTCGCTGCGTGTGAGTGGGCTTTGTTGGAATTACTTCGATTTTTCCGGGACGCCCTTGTGAGTGATAATCAAGCGCATCCTGTTTTCGGTTCAGTTTAGACATATTCTTTTAGGTTGGACTGCCGTAAAAATAGCATCTTTTAGTTAAGATTAAGGTGTATTTTGAGGGGATATAACTTCTTATCTTTATATAAACAGCTTGTAGCCCATCGTTTTTCCTAACAAATGTTAGAAACAGAAACGCCCTTCTCCGAAATCAGAGAAGGGCGCTGTATATTGAACTTCTTACCTACTACCAGTAAACAGTGTAGATTGCTGCAAGAATACCAACTATAATTAAAGATCCAACTGCGAAACCTGTAGTGGTTTTAAACATCGTTGTATCTACCTCTAAACCAGTTGCACGCTCGCCTTTTCCGTTTTCGATCATACTGATAATGTACATACCCAAAATACAGAATAAGAATACAAAGCCCATACGGTCAAGGAAAGGAATTTCGTAAACGCCGCCAGAAGCAGGATTTGGAACTGCAAAACCGAAGTCGTATAAGAATGATAAATCAACCCATCCTGGCAAGAATTTAAGCAACAATGAAAGTAGGAAACCGCCGATAGTTGCAAATAATGCTGCATTTGAAGTTGTTTTCTTCCAGAAGAAACCTAAGATGAACATGGCGAAGATACCTGGAGAAACGAAACCTGTGTACTCCTGAATGTATTGGAAACCACCCTTTTTGTCAATACCTAGGTGAGGTGCTATAATTACACCTAAAATCATAGAAATCACAACTGTAGCTTTACCAATGTTTACCAATTTGGTTTCGCTAGCCTCTGGATTGATTACTTTTTTGTAGATATCAAGGGTAAAAATTGTTGCAATAGAGTTTGCTTTACCAGCTAAAGATGCTACTACCGCAGCTGTTAAAGCCGCGAAAGAAAGTCCTTTCAAACCAGCTGGAAGTAATGCTAGCAATACTGGATAAGCTCTGTCTGGTGCAACTTCATCGCCTAACAACATATCGGTTTTGAACGATCCTGCTCCTTCTCTCCATAACACGAATGCAGCAATACCTGGCAACACTACGATAACCGGCATTAAAATTTTAAGAAATGCCGCGAATAAAATACCGCCACGAGCTGTCTTTAAGTCTGCACCCAAAGCACGCTGAGTGATGTACTGGTTACATCCCCAGTAGTTTAAGTTTACGATCCACATACCACCAGCTAACAATGTTAAACCTGGAAGGTCGATAAAGTTCTCGTTTGTACGATCGAAAATCATATCGAAGTGGTCTGGCGCTTTTTGGGTAAGCAGGTTAAATCCGTTTAATACGCCTGCAGAACCATAATGCTCAGCTACAAGGTCAAGAGCCAAATAGGTAGTTGCTAAACCACCAAGAATAAGGAAGAATACCTGAATTACGTCGGTAAATCCAATTACTTTCATACCACCAAGGGTGATAACGATTGCAAAAATTGCCAGCGCATACATACAAGCATCAAGGCTGATACCTGAAATACTGTTAATGGCAATTGCACCAAGGAATAAGATTGATGTTAAGTTTACTACTACATATAATAATAACCAGAACACGGCCATGATCATCGCCACGGTACCGTTATACCTTTGGTGAAGGAATTGTGGCATGGTAAAGATCTTATTTTTAAGATATACCGGAATGAAAAACACAGCCACGATAACCAGCGTTAAGGCTGCCATTAATTCGTAGGTTGCAATAGCAAGGCCCATTTTAAAGCCGGATCCACTCATACCTACAAACTGTTCAGCTGAAATATTTGATGCGATAAGTGATGAACCAATTGCCCACCATGTTAAAGAGCCTTCAGCAAGAAAGTAATCTTTTGAGCCCATACTCTCTGAGCGCTTACGGCGATATATCCATATCCCATATATGGATACAATTAGAAAGTAAATTAGAAAAACAACGTAATCTTTGGTTTCTAGCCTGTTCATTTGAAGAAAGGTTTATATAAAATGTTAATTAATTGCAAATTTCACTCTTATACCGCACCGTCCCTTTAATTGTCAATTTCACAGGTATAATTTATAAATTGGCTGTGTGTACTTAGTGTCCAACAAACACTAGCATTTTCAGGGGCTTAAAGTAGGAATATTTTCTGTAATATTTTATCACAAAATATATTATTTATTTGAAAATTCCATAATCGAAAGGAAGTGAAAAAAACCAGCAACACCCCTGTAATTTAGCTTAAAAATCAGACACTTATACTTCTATTTACCCTTTAGTTTCTGTAACTCCTTTTTGGAAATTTCGAAAATTGAGCCGTGACGTATACCTGACGGTAATGATATTTTATCCGAAATATCTGTCCAGCTTTTTAAATCTGTTGAAGTTATTGCACCATATTTGTGGTCGCGATATTTGTCGAAATACACAATCCATTGCTTGCCGATTTTAACACTTGTGGGCCCCTCCGCCCAGTACTTTCCGGTTATGGGCTCGCCAGCTTTAGAGTATGGGCCAGTTAAGTTCTCAGCCCATGCAATTTTGAGATTTTTCTGCGCAGGTTCGCGGGTTTCATCCTTCAAAAACATCACCCACTTTTTGCTTTTATCATCTTTGACAATGCTAGCATCAATTACATTAAAACCTGGATCGTATAATAGTTTCGTATCACTGAACGTCGCAAAATCTTTCGTGGTTACATAGTAAATCCGGTGATTGTAACCGCCCTCTGTCGTGCTGGCTGTTTCCTTAAACTTTTCGGGAATAGTTGTTGCCCAGTAAATCATATATTCACCAGTTTTTTTATCATAGGTTAGTTCAGGCGCCCAAGTGTTCCTGGCAGTAGGCTCGTGCTGCATTACCGGCAAGAAACGTTGCTCGCTCCAATTTATCAGGTCTTTGGAATTGGCATAGCCGATGCCTTTATCATTCCAGCTAACTGTCCATACCATGTGGTATAAACCGTCTGCGCCTTTAATGATGTTTGGATCTCGCATCAACTTATCCTTACTTACAACTGGCTTCAGAAATGAACTATCGCCATTAAGCGCTTTCCAATTATAGCCGTCTGTGCTGTATGCCAAATGCAGGCCATCTTGTCCATTCGCTTTGAAATAACAGAATACATATGCTCCTTTCTTCTTTGCGATAACTGAAAGGGAAATACTGAGGATTAATACTGAGAATAAGAATTTTTTCATTTTATGAATTGACTATTGCTTAATGCTAGAAGGTAATGACACTTGCAGTTTGCGTGCCCAAGGTTCGATTTGTTGCATAATTGCAGGGTAAAGCCTTAAACCTAATTTTCGCTGTTCCTCCTTTAAGGCCATGGCTCGACTACCGGGCAATCTAACCTGCGATATGCCTGGGGCTGGTTTCGATTGAGAGCACCTTTCTGAGAAGAATTGCATTTCCTGTTTAAAAGCTTCACTTCCGCCAAAAAAAGAAGGATTGATTATTTGCATGAAAACTGATGCTGACCATCGCGTTGGATTTTTATAATAGCCATCGCCACCAAGCGCATTTGTTAGGGCTTCAACCATTATGCCTAGCGCAAAACCCTTATGCCCAGAATCCAATCCGCCCAGCGGCAAGATTGTACTTGGAGGCTGATGATTAAACCCTTCGGGGCTTGACGTGGCTTTTCCATCGGCTGTGAGCAACCAAGGATGTGGCAAATCCCGTCCTTCGTTTAAAGCGCGATTTACATAACCATTTGCGGTGGACGAAGTACTGATATCGAAAATGATAGGATTTGATTGTGTTGGAATTCCCATCGCTATTGGATTGGGGCCGTATACCGCGGTAAGCCCCCCGAATGGTGCGACGGTTTTGGTTCTTGGATCTGAGCACGACAGCAACATTATTAAATCTTTGTCAGTTGCCCGCTCAGGGTAGGCCGCCAGACATCCGATGTGGTGGCTGTTCGATATCACGGCAGTAATTACTGGGTTGTCTTGTATCCTTTCCAACGCGGCATCAATTGCCTTATTAACCAACCAGGCACCCGGCAAATAATTTCCATTCCAAGTAAAGGAATTGCCTGAATCATTAATCACACCTGGCTCCCCCGAGGTTGTCATTGTTCCGTTTTCGAGTTCCTGAAGGTAGGAAGGCAATAACTGCAGGCCATGCGTATCGTGCCCCATTAGATCTGCCTCAACCAGATTTTGCGCAACCACCTCTGCCATTGGCGTAGACAAGCCAGCCTTTATCAACAGCTGAGCCGAAAATTCAACTAAATCAGTTGCGCAATAAGGGGAATTCGGCTGATTCATAACGTGTGTGTGGCGCTAAGATAGAAATTAAAAAAAGAGGTTGCCAACAGACAACCTCCTAAGATGATAATTTACATCCAACACCGTTTATTAACACTATTATTTTTTCATCATTTTTTGGGAATGGTTTTTACCTGCGTCGAACAATTGAAGGATGTAAACCCCCGTCGGCAATAAATTAACCTTTGCATTCAACTGAGCATTTAACTCGGCAATACTTCCAGACGCAAATAATATGGATTTACCATCAAGGCTCGTTACACTTAATTTCAAATCGCTTGAACTTGAGTTATAGTTTAGAACAACATGATCTTGTATCGGGTTAGGAACGATGCAAAAGAACTCTTCGTTTTTTAATATTGTTACAGCTACGCTCCCGCTGGTTGTTGACTTACCATCTGCATCTGTTTGGCGCAGGCGATAGTAACTTGTGCCCGCAAGAGGGTTAAAATCTGTCGCGAAGTATTGATTTAGAGCGCTACTGTTTCCTGCTCCGTCTTTTTTTAAAACAGCCTCAAAAGATTTGCCATCAGAAGAACGCTCTACGGTGAAATACTTATTATTCGTTTCCGAGGCAGTGCTCCAACTCAAATTGACCTTATCTCCAGAGGCCTTCGCCTTAAAGTCAATAAGATTTATAGGCAAAGCGGTTCCTCCTGTCAAGGATATATTGGGGCTTTGCGGAGTAGCCATGTCTGTGCCTAAAAAGAAACTTGGATAAGGAGGTTGATTGTAGGCTGAGTTTTGCCAAGCCACAGCTACCCGATATTGAGGATCGTGCATTAAAGTATAAATTCTCTTATCTGTTACATATGGCGTAGTGAAAAGATAGAGGCTTTGATTATCTGCTGCTCTAAAAAGCATCTCTTCCCGCCAATCGCCCAGAATATCAGCCGTGAGGCATGGATTAGACTTAGTGCTATTATTTGATGCAATTGGCGCTGCATTGTATATGGTATACAGCCTGTCTGCTTTTTTTGTTGAGGTGTTCCATTTATCCAATTTTGTTCCGTCCAGTATTTCGCGGCTTAAATCGCCGTCCCACCAGAGCCCAAAATTGTAGGAAGGAACGCTCGTACTAATTGACACTCCTTTATTTGTATATACATTTCCTCCTGATGAGGCCCAAACTTCATATCCTGGATACTGAGGATCGATATCAGCAGCCATCGAGCGGCCAACATCTCCGGTGGTTGCAATCCCCCATAATGTTGCACCAGTTTTTGCATTCTTTAATCGCAAGCCCATGCCGGCGTATGCACCCTGCTCTTCATGGTTCATCCATTCTTCCTGCTCGGGCGTGGTGGGGTCCATATCAGTAACGTGTAAAGCGTCACCGTGTCCTTTGTTATCCGTCCATAAGCCCTTACCGTCGTCGTTAATTGTGCTTGAACCATTTAGAATTTCATCTTTCCC
>CBIHNR010000018.1:0-46770 GCA_966211215.1 uncultured Pedobacter sp. | reverse complement strand
AACAGAAAGTGACGTTATTGTATGATTAAGACAATAATCACGCATGGCATAGGCTTTGCCTATATAATTGCGCCCTCCCAAAGGGCATGTTTTTCATAGGTAGATGTAGGGTCGGATAAGCTCCGGCCCTGTTTTATTGGCCGAAAACCTTATTAGGATTCTTATTCGTCCTCGGTCTCTATCATATTAGTCATCTCCGTATTCGGACGTTATTTCAGCATTTTGAGTAAAAAATAACCCTGCTGGTAATATTTTCCCCGGTTGTGTAACCAGAAAGTGACGTTTTTGTATGATTAAGACAATAATCACGCATGGCATAGGCTTTGCCTACATAATTGTGCCCTCCCAAAGGGCATGTTTTTCATAGGTAGATGTAGGGCCGGGATTAGTTCCCTGCCCTTTTTTATTGGGCAAGAAAATTGGTCTAGTGCAGATATTAAAATTACTTCGGTTTCAAGATTAAAAAACACTTATTTTCGCTCTGAAACAGAATAAATTCTTAATTTCTAATTGCGCTCCATTGAAACCGATATTATCACTTTTAGTTTTAATAAATTTTGCCTTTTTTGCTAAGTCGCAGGCTATCAGGTCATTTAAAGCATTTGATATAGGTGCCGGAATGAGCATGAATTCGGTAGCTGGCGATGCCGAAGCTTCTAAATATACAAAAGCGATAAACCTCAATTTAAACTACAATTTTAGCCCGTATATTAATCTTGTGGGAGAATTACAATTTGGGAGACTTGCCGGTGGTAACGCATTTAAGGACTTATCGGGAAGACAGTTTCAAAATAATTTTAAAACGATAGGACTGAGGGCTCAACTACAAATAGGAGCCTTTACCGGTAGCGAAGGAAGCGCATTAAAAAATTTGTACCTGGGTGCAGGTGCGGGATTTATTGATAATGATATTAAGAGTATAAATCGCCAGTCATTCTTGCTGGAAGATTTTCCGGAAACACCCGGTGTTAATAATAGTGTGAATACCTTTATCCCGGTTAGGCTTGGCTACGAGGCTAAAGTGCAAAATTCATACGGAAAAACCTTATTTAAAATTGATTTCGCCTATCAGCACAATTTTATACTCGGTGATGAAGTTGATGGCTTCACCACCGGAAAATATAAGGATATCTTTTCACAACTAAATCTCGGAATTAAGGTTTGTGCGTTTGGCCGGCAATGGAAGCGAGGGTACTAGTTTCTAGATAAAGTAACCGTATATTCTTGTATAGCAAGCGTGTCGCCAATACTCAAATTTGCATGCCCCTTGCCATTATATTTATTATTTATCTGAAAATATTCTTCAAGATGCCCATTGCTACCCTGCTCGCGTTTATAGAGCCCGCAAACAAAAGGCATGTCCAGCTTCGCCCCGTTATTAGTCAAATATAATTCGCTGAGGGTTTTTACTTCAAGCTCATCGGCGCTTATAGTTGTCTTCAGTTCATACTTTGGTGTATATTTTCTAAGTCCGCTGACTACTCTATAAAGTAAAAGGTCGTCTTCGCTAAAGCTTTCTGTTAAAGTATCCGAGTCGGTAATTTTTATGGCATCTGCTAACTTTTCAACTTTGCCGTCCAGTGTTGAGAAAAATGTCGGCTCAGATCCGTTTATATTACACTTATTTCCTGAAAGGAACATGGCATGTATGGGAGCATCCAGAAAAGTATATGATTCAGTTGTACCGCCGATTTTTAAATACTCATTCTCAGTTCCCAGACGGCTTATAAACGAGCTTATAATTTGTGCGTTGGTAATTTCACCGTCTTTGGTAAATAATCGCACGCTGCCTATGTTCTTTAACTGGCTTGAGTAATAAACTGAGTTTTGAGCTGGAAGTGTAACCGTTGAAGGCGTATTCGGACTTCCTGTGGAAGTTTGATCTGTAATTTCTTTACGCTCATATCCAGAAAAATCCGGAAGGTCTTTTCTGCAAGATGACAATATGTAAAGCGCTAAAAGGCTTAAATAGAGATACGTTAATTGTTTCATGATAAGGAGCGCCAAAAGTACAGATAATCTGACTATTTAAGGTAATTGAAGATGAATGGCTTTTTGTATCTCTTTAAGTTTTTTTCGGCCTCCCAGATGCTTTATGAGTTTTTGGGAAGGTGAATAAACGAATAAAGCGGGGTATTTTTCTGGCCGGAACTTTTCTATAAACTCAGGCTTGTTATCCAGCAATACGCGAACGTTGGGCCGGTTATTGAGTTCCGGGGCATAAGTTTTCATAAACTCAGCAACGGCTTCTTTGGTATCCAGAGAAACAATAAATAGATTAACGTCTTCAAATTTTGAATAGTTCCTGCTAATTAATTCAGTCTCTTTCTGGCAATGCGGGCAACTGGTGTCAATCAGTAAAAAAACAATATTCTTATTGGTAGGCAGATGGCTTTTTTTGAATTCTTCTCCCTCTAAGGTATAAAAAGTAAAATCAGGAATCTCTATTGCAGGTGAATGCTGGGCTTTTATTGCATTTATACAAATAAACAAAAGCAATGCAGATAACAGGGATTTCATTTTTAATAAATTGTTGGTTGCCTGAAACGAGAGCTTGGCTTTAGATGCCGCAATTTATCAAAAAAGCTGGGATTAATCCTCTAATTCCTGGCAATAAAGCCCTGAGGTTTGCAATAGCGATTCAATAAAACGGGGAGGCAAGCTAGGGGTTACAACCCGTAAAATCCTATCACGGTCGGATAGGTCAAAGTTCCAGTCTGTAATAGATAAAACTGGTTGAAGAAGGGCTTTAACGCGGTTAACTTGTTCTTGCTTTTGTACGTTGGTTTTAAAAACTAATACCTTCATTGTAGTTTATATTCAGTAATACTTAGAGTGTGATTTGTGTGACTTGTTTCTGTCTACGCGATTTTTTTTCAAAAGTACTGGGGCCGATTGACAACCCTATGTCAGTAGGATAGTGGATTTTTCTTGGAATGTTTGAAAAGCCTTAGCGCTGCCCGGCTTTGTATTCGCAGGAGGGTATGAACTTGAGAGGTTCCGAGACTGCCTTTATCAACGGCTAAGCAAGAGAGGTGCAAAGTAAGTTTAGGTTCACTTAAATAAGTGCATTCACAACAAAGCCCGGAACTATGCCGGGCTTTGTTGTAAAATTTGTTGTGCGTTATGCCACTTCCACCAAGCTTTTCTTCTTCCGGATTTTCGCCTTTATACCTGCAATAACCGGTGGAATGGTTGCCAGTAGTGTTATAGCAACGATAACAACGGTGAAGTTTTCTTTTACAATTGGAATATTGCCAAAAACAAATCCCAGAGCCAAAAAACTAACAATCCACAGAATTCCGCCACTGATGTTATAAGTTGCAAATAATTTTAAGCGCATTTTTCCAACTCCGGCCACAAATGGAACAAAAGTTCTTAAAACCGGAAAGTAGCGGCTAAAGATTACAGCCTTGCCACCGTGCTTAGTAAAAAAATCGTTGGTACTGTTATAATACTCCTGTTTTAGAAACTTATTGCCAGGCTTAAACACTCTTGGCCCCAGTAGGCTTCCGATGGCATAGTTAACAAAGTTGCCACCAACTGCAGCCAAACTTAAAACAAATGCCAAAAGGTAGATATTCAGGCCCGTGCCGCCTGCTGCGATTAAAGCTCCCGCGGCAAATAATAAAGGATCGCCGGGCAAAAATGGAGTGACTACAAATCCAGTTTCAGCAAAAATTATCATGAAAAGGATAAAATAGGTCCAAGCTTTATAGTTTATAATAATTTCGTTGAGATGTTGGTCTACATGAAGCAGAAAATCTAAAATCCCTTGTAATACTTCCATTAATTTAAAATAAGTGTAGGCATCTTTTACGGATGCTTAAATTGAAATACAGCTTTTTCGCAGTGCTAGCTTTGTAAACGTATTGACTGTGTATATTATTTCAATACCGTTTCTCTCATCATCAATAAGCCGATAAATGTAAGGCTTTCGGATTAAACTTTGGAAGCTAAAAAAACGAATCTGGCTGGTTTACGCATTTCTGAAAAAAGGGTTTACATTTCTGACATTGTAAAGACATAGCCTTTTCTATATTTGTTGACATAATCAACTATTGTAATGAGCAACGAATCTGGCGCTTCTATTGGTTACGTAATTGGCACCACCAGAAGATTGATTTTGAAGGAATTGGGAGCTGTCTTTATACAAAACAATATTCCGATAACAATTGAACAGTTTATTTTTTTGCACATTCTTCGCAGTATGGAGGGTGAGGTTACGCAACAAGATATGGCTAATAATACTTGTAAAGATAAATCGGCTGTGTTACGTACTATCGATGTTTTGGAAAGGCAAGGATTGGTACAACGTACCCAGCTATCGGGCGACAGGCGCAAAAATACCTTAAGCATTACACCGAAATGCGAAGATCTTTTTAAAACATTGCTGGAACTCGAAGCTCAAACCATGGGCACCCTTACCGAAGGAATTGATAATGAAGAATACCAAACCACGATACGCGTTTTGAAGAAAATACAGGAGAACGCAACTCGTTTAACATCCCTTAAATAATCACCACCCACACTTAAAATCGCTATGAATAAATTATTTACTTCAACATTGGGAATTGCTTTCAGTATCCCAATACTGTTAAGTTCCTGCGGCAATAACAAGGCCTCTGCCCCAGCTGCTGACCCAAACCAGGTAAAGGATTACCAGGTTATCACCATAGAGCCACAGATAGCAGAAATGCACTCGGATTTTCCGGCAACTATTGAAGGGCAGCAAACGGTAGAAATACGCCCAAGGGTAGATGGCTATATTGAGCACATCTATGTTGAAGAGGGTGCGGTGGTTGCCAAAGGCCAGCGTTTATTTAAAATTAACGGAGATTTATTTGAACAGCAAGTACGTTCTGCCGCTGCGAATGTAAAAATTGCCCAGGCTAATGTAAATTCTGCCGAAATGCAGGTTAATAAAGTTCGCCCGCTGGTTGAAAAAGACATCATTAGCAAGTATGAATTGCAAACGGCTCAATACAATCTGCAGTCTATGCAGGCTGCATTGGCACAGGCAAAAGCCCAACTGAGTAATGCAAAAACAAATTTATCGTACACCTATGTAACCAGTCCGGCCAACGGAGTGATTGGCGGTATTCCTTATAAAGTAGGGGCGCTTGTTAGCAGCAATATTGCCCAGCCACTAACTACAGTTGCAAACGTGAGTAAGATGTATGCTTATTTTTCGATGAATGAAAAACAGCTGCTGGATTTTTCCCGCAATACAGAAGGAGCAACTTTGCAGGCAAAGCTTAAAAAGCTCCCACAAGTTGAACTTGTTCTTTCAGATGGCTCGGTATATAATGAGAAAGGCAGGATAGAAACTGCGAGTGGTTTAATTAATACTCAAACCGGCTCATCTAATTTCAAGGCTACGTTTTCAAACCCCCTTGGCTTACTGCGTAGCGGAAGTACAGGGAAAATTCGCATCCCCGCAACCGTTAATAATGCCTTAATGGTTCCGCAGAAATCTACTTACGAAATCCAGGGTAAGCGCTTTGTGTATGTAGTAGAGGCAGATTCTGTTAAATCTATCCCTATAGACGTTAACCCTTCTGCTGCCGGACAATCCTTTGTTGTTAAAGGCGGGCTAAAAGCCGGTGATAAAATTGTGATTGAAGGCATTGCCGGGCTTCGTGAAGGCGCAAAAATAAAACCGGTAGTGGTAAAAGCAGATAGTGTATTTAAAAGCCTTGAGCCCTAGGTTTATGTTCCAGTGAATCTGGAAGCTTAAGTAAGGGGCGCTATTATACTTTAAGTATTTCTTAATCGATGGTTCAGCAGTAATGAATGAGCCCTCAGGTTACTCTTCAACTCTAATCTTATGTTTAAAAAATTTATAGAGAGGCCGGTTTTATCAACGGTAATATCTATCATCATAGTAATATTGGGCATACTAGGGTTAACAACCCTGCCAATTGCGCAGTATCCAGACATTGCGCCGCCAACAGTGCAGGTAACAGCATCATATCAGGGTGCAAATGCCGATGTGGTTATGAACAGCGTGGTGGTGCCGCTGGAAGAACAAATCAACGGTGTGGAAAACATGACTTACATGACTTCCTCTGCCGGAAACGATGGTACTGCGACTATTACCGTTAACTTTAAGCTAGGTACCAACCCAGATCTGGCTGCGGTAAACGTGCAGAACCGTGTAGCAAGGGCAACCAGTTTGCTGCCGCAAGAAGTTACAAGGGCGGGGGTAATTACCACTAAACGCCAGAGCAGTAACCTGGTAATTTTCACCTTGAAAAGCGACAACCCTGCTTATGACCAAACTTTCCTTCAAAACTATGCAAGCATCAACCTTATCCCACAAATAAAGCGTATTCCAGGTGTGGGTGACGCTACGGTTTTTGGCTTAATGGAATATTCGATGAGGATATGGCTTAAGCCGGATGTGATGGCGGCCTATGGGCTTGTTCCCTCGGATGTAAGTGCTGCCCTTGCTGAGCAAAATATCGAAGCGGCACCCGGGCAGTTTGGAGAGGAGGCTAAGCAAGCTTTTCAATACGTAATTAAATATCGCGGCCGCTTAAAAAATGCCGGAGAATTTGGTGATATGATCATCCGCTCGGCCGGCGATGGACAGATTCTCCGCCTTAAAGATATTGCCCGTATTGAGCTTGGCGCCCTGAGTTATGCCAGTACAACTAAAGTAGATGGTAAACCAGGAATCGGGGTAGCCATTGCACAAACGGCTGGTTCTAACGCAAAAGATGTAATCGACGGAACGATTGAGGTTTTGGAAGGTGCTAAAAAATCTTTTCCCAAAGGGATTGATTATGTAACTATCGTTAACGTAAACGACTTTTTGGACGCGTCTATCGAAAAAGTAATACACACTTTGATCGAGGCCTTTATCCTGGTATTTATTGTGGTATTTATTTTCTTGCAGGACTTCAGGTCAACCCTGATTCCGGCTATTGCGGTGCCGGTGGCAATTATCGGAACCTTTTTCTTCTTGCAGTTATTTGGCTTTACCATCAATCTTTTAACCTTGTTTGCGCTAGTGCTGGCAATTGGTATTGTGGTGGATGATGCCATTGTGGTGGTGGAAGCGGTGCATGCCAAGCTGGACCATGGCTATACTTCTGCCAGGGATGCCACAATTGATGCCATGGGCGAAATATCCGGTGCTATTATTTCTATCACCCTGGTTATGGCTGCGGTATTTATTCCAGTGTCCTTTATTACTGGTTCGGCCGGGGTTTTCTACAAACAGTTTGGTTTAACGCTAGCTATTGCCATTATTCTTTCGGCGGTTAACGCACTTACTTTAAGCCCGGCGCTGTGTGCGGTGTTTTTGAAGCCTCATAAAGAAGATGCCCATCACAAACAAGGCTTTTTACAACGTTTCTACACCAGCTTTAATGCCGCATTTGAAGTTACTACCCGAAAATATAAACGGTCGGTCGCCTTCTTAATTAAGCTTAAATAATGGGTTTTTGGGGTAATGGTGGTATTTGCTGGTTTGTTTTATTTCTTTATGAACACGACCCCAGGAGCCTTTGTGCCCAACGAAGATATGGGTGTTGTAATGTCGGATATTAGCCTGGCGCCTGGCGCATCCCGTGAGCGTACCGATGAGGTTACGAAAAAGATTGCAGCAATTGCCAACACCATTCCCGAAGTGCAGAATGTATTGCGGATTACTGGCCGGGGGCTTATCAGCGGTAGCGGTAGTAACTATGGGATGGTTATTATGCGGTTGAAGCCCTGGGCTGAGCGGGCTGGAAAGGGACAGGATGTACAGGCAATTGTGGGACAGATGTTTGCTAAAACTGCCGGCATCCGCGATGCGAAAGTAATATTCTTCTCGCCACCAACCATTCAGGGCTTTGGTACATCGGGCGGTTTTGAGTTCCAACTACAAGATAAAAGTGGTGGCGATATTCCGAAGTTCTTTAAAGTGAGCCAGGATTTTCTGGCAGCCTTAAACCAGCGCCCGGAGGTTCAGTATGCATCTACACCGTTTAACCCAAATTTCCCTCAATACCAAATTGATGTGAATGTAGCCAGGGTTAAAGAAGCTGGCTTAACCGTCAATGATGTTTTAAATACCATGCAAGGTTATTACGGAGGTGTTTACGCATCCAACTTTAACCAGTTTGGAAAGCAATACCGGGTAATGTTTCAGGCTGAACCAAATTTTAGGGCAAATGCGGAAGGCTTGAACAATATTTATGTACGCACACCGAAGGGTGTAATGGCTCCCGTAAGCGAGTTTATTACACTGGAGCGTGTATTCGGCCCGCAATCTATCTCACGTTTCAACTTGTTTACCTCAATGGCCGTAACGGGGGCACCTAAACCTGGCTTTAGTTCCGGAGATGCCATCAGGGCTGTCCAGGAGGTTGCAGCTCAAACACTTCCAGCGGGTTATGGCTACGAGTTTTCGGGCATTACACGTGAGGAGTTATCAGCAGGAGGGCAGACCGTATTTATCTTCTTGCTGGTGATTGTGTTTGTTTACTTCCTGTTAAGTGCTCAGTACGAGAGTTATATTCTGCCTTTTGCTGTGCTGCTATCATTGCCTGTGGGCTTGGCAGGTGCCTTTATTTTCGCAAAGATTTTCGGTATCACCAATAATATTTATGTGCAGATAACCCTGATTATGTTGGTTGGGTTGCTGGCTAAGAATGCTATCCTGATTGTGGAGTTTGCTGTTGAGCGGCGTCGCCAGGGCATGTTACTGGCCCAAGCGGCAATTGCAGGCGCCCAGGCACGTTTACGCCCTATCTTAATGACTTCGTTCGCATTTATTTTAGGACTAGTGCCTTTAATGCTGACTACCGGCGCAGGTGCTGCGGGTAACCGCTCAATTGGTACCGGTGCTGTTGGAGGGATGCTTATCGGTACTATTTTCGGTGTTTTTGTAATCCCGGTGCTGTTCATCATTTTTCAGGGCATCCATGAAAAGATCAGTGGTACACCCCATTCTCCGCGTGAGGATGTGGAAGAGGATGAACGTGCCATTGTGGCTAATTAACAGCGCTTAAATGGCGAAGCAGAAGGGCTTATTCTTTCTGCATAATATGCAACAAAACCTTAATATAGAGAACAATGAACAACAGATATACAAGGAATTGGCTTATTGCATTGTCTGTACTGGCAATCACATCGTGCAAAGTCAATTCTTATAAAACTCCTGAAGCAAAATTGGACGGACTTTTCCGGGATGCGGCAAATACTGATACAAGCAGCTTAGCCAATTTACAATGGAAGCAGCTTTTTACTGACCCTGAGCTGCAAAAATTGATCGGAGAAGGCTTAAATAATAATCCGGGATTACAAATCGCAGCAACGCGTATCCAACAGTCCGAAGCTTATTTCAGACAGAGCCAGGCAGCTTTATTGCCATCCCTTGGTGGTTCTGCAAGTGCAACATTTAATAAGCTCTCCGATGCTCAAAGCAGGGGTTTTATAAATACAGCTACCCTGTATCAATTAGGCTTAAACACTAGCTGGGAAGCTGATATTTGGGGAAAACTGAATAGTGCAAGACGCGCAAACTTAGCCAGCTTATGGCAAAGCGAGGCGGCTAAGAGGGCAGTGCAAACCAGCCTGGTTGCCAATATAGCCAACTATTATTACTTACTTATAGCGCTCGACCAGCAGCTGGCCATTACTCAGCAAACGCTGCAAAACTGGATCAAAACGGTTGAAACCATGAAGACCCTAAAAGAAGCTGCCCGGGTTACAGGAGCTGCCGTGGTTCAAAGCGAAGCAAACCGATATGCCGCAGAGGTGACTATTCCCGACTTGAAACAGCGGATCCGTGAAACGGAGAATGCTTTAAGCGTCCTTTTAGGCCGAGCGCCTGGTGCTATCCAGCGTGGCAATTTTGAGCAACAAAGCTTGCAAACTTCGTTACCGCTTGGTGTGCCTGCGCAATTGTTAAGCAACCGTCCGGATGTGCAGCAGGCGGAATTTGCTTACAGGTACTATTTCGAAAATACAAATTCAGCCAGGGCTTACTTTTATCCCTCTTTAACCATCACTGGATCGGGAGGACTTTCAGCTCTTGAATTGAAGGACTTTTTCAATCCAGGTTCGGTGTTTGCAAGTTTTCTAGGGGGCTTATCTCAGCCCATTTTCAATAAACGCATAAATAAAACCCGGCTTGAAGTAGCTAAGGCACAGCAGCAAGAAGCTTTAATCAGTTTCCAGAATTCCTTGTTGCTAGCCGGCCAGGAAGTTTCAGATGCTCTATCCGCTTATCAAAATGCAGTTGATAAAGGCAATAGCAGACAAAACCAAATTGCAGCGCTTCAAAAATCAATCGAATTTACCGAAGAACTTCTGCGTTATGGCTCGGCTAATTATGTAGAGGTTATCAGTGCCCAGCAAAGTTACCTGGCGGCGCAATTAAATAGGGTGAACGATAAGCTGCAGCAATATCAGGCAGTGGTTAAGTTGTACCGTTCGCTTGGCGGAGGCTGGAAATAAGGCAAGAGATTACTTAATTGTGAGTGGGTAATATTTGAAATGGCGCTTTTAATAGGCGCCATTTTTTATGGCTTAAAACACAAAAAGAGTTCTGTAGAACTCTTTAAGGGGTGTTTATATTCAGTGTAAGTGTAAAGAAAATGTGTGGTTAAGCAGCTTTCAAATCTTCGTTAGTGTTTTCTTGTTCCCTCATTTTGTATTTTAACAAATCCACCTTAAGGATAAATAATAATTCTATCTGAGTTAGTTTGTCTAGCAAAGAGACTGTATTTAAAAGATCCATAGTGTTTAAAGTTGATTGACCATATAATGCCAAGAATATGCCAAAGTCATAAAAGCTATTTGAAAGGCATAAAATTGACGATTGGGTAATTTGAGTGTATGTTAAACTGTACAGTTCGTGCATTTTAATATAGCTTTGAAAAAATGGATCACCCGGCCCGTATGGAGTAGCGTTTGTAGTTTTTGATACGTAAATTCTAAAACTATCAAATCATGAGATTATTAAACACCACTTTAGCTATCGTGTTGCTAATTACAGGGGCCTCTTGTAAAAAAAGTGCAGATTTCACAGAAACTCCGGAACAGGCGGAGGCAAGGGCAGATGTAAATGCCGCATCGGCAATTTTAAGGGTCGAAACTTTTGTTAACGAATTGGAATTTATTGCAAGGCAGATGGCTGTTGAGCAACCTCCTACAAGTTTCTTAAACTGTGCAAGCATTACTAAAACAGATATTCCGGATGGCAAAAAGGTTGAAATTGCGTTTTCGGCAGTTAATACTTGCTCTGATAATACAACCCGTTCGGGGAAGCTGTCAATTACTTATCAAACAGCTACCGGAAATATATTTATTACATCGCACAACTACACGGTTGGCGGCTTATTGGTATCTGGCAACTATAGCTTTCAACCAATTACCGAACAACAAAAAAGTTTTTTAAAGTTGGTTGTGCCTGATGGTAAGCTAACCAATGCTTACGGTGAATATATATCGTTTAACATGGAACGTAAAAATGAGTTTAAGGCTGGTAGTGGAACCACTGATACCAATGACGATATTTTCGAAACCTCTGGCGCCAGCTATGATGTTGAACTGAAACAAGGAGGTACAGCTACTTTGATAGATGCCAGCAGCCATTCGGCATATACGGTAAAATATTCATGTGCAGAGAAGTATTTGCCTCATAACGGAAAGGTGAAATTTAAACGTGCTAATGGAAATGAGCGCTACCTTGTTTGGGGCACGGGCAATTGCAGCGACCAGGCTTCAGTAGCAAATACCCCTTAATCTTTTAATCTCTAAAAATGTTAGAAGGCTGGTTTTATACTGGCCTTTTTGCTTTGTGTAGGTGCAACGAAAGATAGCTGTTCGCATCTGTGTGCCTGTTGTTGAAATATTTCACTTCACAATCTTAATGAGAGAAATACACATGTTTCAGGGAAACCTATAAATTCAATCTTTTTTAAAGGCTCAGTAAGGTCTCATTTATAAGGTTGTGCATATTTTTTACACGCTTTTCTTTCCTGTAGAGCTTCACAGTATTGCTTCACATCTGCAGTTTCTTATCAAACTTACAATCAGAGGGTTCTGTTTAGGTTTATAGTTTGTACAGCAAGTTCTTAGCAATACGCATGAGCTACTTGTTGTCAAACGCGATTATTTAAGTATAATTTAATGCTGCCTGGGATATGAGGAGTAAGATGTTTTATAAGAGGTTCATTGTTATTATATTGTTAATAATTAACTCAGGACAATTGTCTGCAGACACCTTTACTGTCACAAGCGTTGCCGATTCCGGCCCCGGATCACTTAGGGAAGCGCTGGAAAGTGCAGCGGCGAACGGTGTAGCCGAAAAAGATTATATCATTTTCAACCTTCCGGCTACCGACAATAAAGTGATAACCTTAACAGCCGAGCTGCCAGCGCTTACTTCCAATCTTGTGGTAGATGCAACCACCCAGCCTGGTGCTTTTATTGGGCAAAGTACCACTAAAATCAAAATAACTGCAGATCGGGAATCCTATGTATCATCGCGGGAGATCACATCTCCATTTTTTATGCATAACGCCAAGGATGTGGAAATTTATGGCTTTTATGTCACGGGCCTTTATGGCCTTCGCTTTCAAGAAGATAATGCCCAGGGGGCTGGTGTATACGTTCTGTCATCTCAGAATATCACCATTGGAGCGCCTGGCAAGGGGAATCTGTTTACTATAAACGATAATGGTATCATTGTCAACCGTGCATACCTATCAACCATTTATTGCAGAAATATTAAAATACAATCTAACTGGGTTGGCCTGAATACCGACGGGACCGCATTTGCAGACAATACGTCTATGCCAACTGGAATATTTATCAATGCAGAGGAATCTGTAGTGGGAGGGGATACAGACGATGCCGGCAATATTTTAAGCGGTTACTTTTCAGTCGCGCTTTTGTTTGGAGGGACTGACATCCTAGTAAGCAAAAATAAATTCGGACTAGATGCGTCCAATACCCCTGCTTCTTATAACGTACGGGTTCGAAATAATGCGCCATCTTCTGGAATGGTGTTTAAAGATAATAGATCCAACAGTTTGTTTTTAGAGCTTATCGGCGCTATTAATTTTAAAATTACCGGAAACCACGATTTAATAAATACAAGTTCTCCTGCCGGGAATATCTCTTTAACCAATTGCAAAAACGGGATTATCGGTACAGATAACCCAAATGATATCAATGTGCTGATGCTCGATAAGCTATCAATAACGGCAGGTGGCAGCGAGAAGATTATTATCGGGAAAAATAGTTTCATCTGTACTCAGAAAGCTTACAGAAATACTGATCCAGGCTTGCCCCAAATTCAGGTGCTTGTAAACAATGACACAGAGTATTCTGGAACTGCCAGCCCAAATTCAGAAGTATATATTTACAATGATAACACTAACTGCACGCAGTGTAGTCCCGTGGCTTTCTACCAAACGGTTACTGCTGATGCAAACGGGAACTGGAAAATTCTTGGCGATTTTACAAATAACCGCTTTATCGCTAACACCAGGCTGCTTGATGCCTCTTCAACCTTTACACAGCCAGAATTAGGCTCTACATCTAAAGCTTTTGAAACCGTAAACCCAACTTGCGGCTTACTAAATGGTAGTATTAAAGTGCTTGAAACTTTACACGTTTTAAAGGTTGAGTGGTATAACGAACAAGGCCAGAAAGTGGGTGAAGGGTTAGGGGTTACAGGCCTTGGCCCAGGGAAATATTATGCAAAAGGGTTTAACGGAAAATGTTTTACCCGCTCGGAAGATATCATTCTTTACGATTCATCTCCGCAAATTTCAGATCAAAACCTGATAGTGAAACAGCCATCTTGTGGTTTGAACAGTGGCTCTATTAGTGGAATATCAGCAGTAAACTCCGTCGGAGGCGAGCTGCAAATACAATGGGTAAATGAAAGTAACACAGAAGTTGCTACAGGTTTAGACGCGAGTGGCCTTGCTCCCGGCCAGTACAAATTAATTGTCACCAACAAGGATAATTGCACAAAAAGTTACGGGCCAATTGTGCTGCAAAACGTGCCGGCCCCATCTATTAATTCACAAAACATCATTATTGAACAGAGCAGCTGTATCCAGGCTACTGGCAAAATCAAAGGAATTTCGGCTACCGGAACCGGAACCATAACATACACCTGGAAAAATGAGGCGCAGCAAACTGTTGGCAGCACTTTGGACCTGTTGAATGTACCAGGCGGTAAATATACATTAGAGGTAAGCGACAATAGTGGCTGCTCGCCCGCTGTGGGGATTTATGACGTAGGCGAAGTCAATGGGGTTACAATTGACAATCAAACTGCTATAATAAAGAACTCCACATGCGAAAATGCAAACGGGAGCATTACCGGCCTGGCAATAAATGGTGCAACAAGCTACGAATGGCGTAATGAACAAGGCCAGGTGGTAGGAACCCAGGCAGATTTGCATAATGTTCTGCCCGGCAAGTATCAGCTAAAAGCATCAAACGACAATCAATGCAGTAAAACCAGTGAATTTTTTACTATTGTAAAATCACAAAGCACTCAGGTTTATTCTTCTGCATTCCGATTTAAAAATGCCTCATGTGGCCTAAACAATGGTTCTATTGAAGTGATATTTAGCGGTAGTACTCCTACTGCATTTCGTTGGGCAGATTTAGAAGGAAACATTATTGGCAATTCAGCCGGTATAAATAGCCTGGCAGGAGGCACATATAAACTTTACATAGCCGACGAGTACAATTGCGAGTCCTTTTATCGCGATTATACTATCTCTACCATAAGCCCGCTTACACTGTCGGATGGGCTTGCCACTCTTGTGCCCGATCAATGTAATTCTGGTGAAGGTGCAATAAGCGGTATTACAATACAGGGAGGCAGTCCACCTTATTCTTTCACGTGGATGGATAAAGAAGGTAAGCCTGTTAACCGAAACCTCGATTTAACGAATGCTCATCCGGGTACATATACGCTAACTGTTTCCGACCAGGAAGGTTGTAGCATTCAAAGCAGGCAGTTCGTTATTGTGAGCCAAATGGCGGTTCTGGCTGCTCCAAAAGTTAAGCTGACACAAATTTGTGCCCCAGGGGCTGCGGTTATTGAGGTTGAGGCGCCTTTGGATGGAGAATATAGCCTTTACGATTCGGAAACCTCAGCCCAGCCCCTGGCAACTAGTACAAATGGAATGTTTACCATCACTGTAACCCAACCTCGTAGCTTTTATGTCTCTTTAAGCTCGGGTGGTTGCGAAAGCGCCCGGACTGCGGCCAGGATAGAGATATCTGGAAGTGCTTTGAAGGTTAGCAACATCATTACTCCGAACAGTGATGGAATTAACGATGATTGGGAAATTAAGGGGATAGAAAATTATCCGCAGGCGCACATCAAAATATTCTCAAGGTATGGGCAAGAGGTATTTTCCTGTGTAGGCAACTCCAATACGTTTAAAGGACAGCGGGAAGGGACAACACTTCCGTTTGGAACTTACTATTACATCATTCAGCTAAGAAAAGGTTGCAACCCCTTAAGCGGAAGTTTAACAATTGTTAGATAGACGGATTCTTAAGAGTTACTAACGAAATCTTTTTTCGTAACATGCACTATTACAGTTGCGTACAAGCTTTTAATTGCGAAAGTTTATGAAAAAAGAGATTCTTTTTACGTTGGTAGGAATTGCATTAATGGCAAGCGTTAATGCGAATGAAGTTACTTTAGCTGATAAAATAGAGCCAGTTAAAACTGTTGGTACAAGCGCTGTTACGTTAGAAATTGCACCCGGCCCGGTAACGAAGGAACTGGTAGTAAATTTTTCGGAAGCAAGCAGTAACTCTGCAATTACCATTACCGATTTAAAAGGCGCAAAGGTTTTAAGTGTAGCGGTAGAAGCGGGTAGCAGCAAAGCCAGCATCAATGTTTCAAAGCTCTCTTCCGGAACCTATTTTCTGGTTTTTAGCAGTGGTGAAGCCCGGGCATCAAAGCTGTTTGTAAAACAGTAAATGAAGGCATAAGCAGGTTAAATAGGGCTCAATAAGAGAAATATAAAAACTTAGCTTTACTTTGGTGTTCGATAAGAACCTGATGAGATTAGTGCAGAGTATTAAATGCCAGGGAACTTGGCTGTCAGTCCCCCAGCTTAATGCGCAATCTTATCAAGTAGTAAGGCTTAATTACTGTGAGCAAAAAACATGACCTTAATCTTTTAAAGCAGGATTTACTGCAAATAACCAAGCTATTCTGGCTGTCGGGAAAACGGACTACTTCTTTAAATATATTTCTGCAATTAGTTTTAGCCGCGTTGCCGGCTGCGAGTCTTTATTGCCTTAAATTACTAATCGAATCACTCTTTAGCCGTAATGCCGCCTTCGATGAAATTATCAAAATTGTACTTGTATTCGGTGGCATTCAGGTATTAATTGCTTTGGCTACGCAGTACAGCAGCTACATTAACACCCTTCATCAGCAAAAACTAACCGACTATCTTTCATCGAAGGTATTGCATAAGGCAATTGAGGTTGACTATGAGTACTATGAAAATTCCGCATATCATGATTCCCTTCATCTGGCGCAGCAGCAATCAATATACAAAGCAGCGCAGTTACTCACCAGTTTTAACGCAGCATTGTTAAATAGCCTCTCATTAATTCTTTTAGTTGGGCTCTTTTTTACGTTGGACAGTACTTTCGGGCTCTTGTTCACTGCTTTATCAGTTCCACTGGCTTGTATAAAATGGTACTCAGGCTTTGCCCTGGCCAGGTTGGAGCATAGGTTAACCCCCATGGAGAGAGAGGCAAATTACCTCCATAGCATAATAACCGGTGTTAATTACGCCAAGGAAGTTCGAGCTCTGGGATTTGGAGAATCTATCATCAATAAATTCAAAGATATCCGCCTTTATATTCACAATGAAAAGAAGCGCTTACACCTCAGGTTTACCATTTATAGCTTGCTGGCCGAAACGCTGGAGATAGCAGCTATGGTTTTTATTTTTGGCATGTTAGCTAAGGATGTATGGGCTAACCATATTTCTGCAGGGCTTTTTGTGGTGTATATTCAGGGTTTTCAACGGCTGCAAAGTACTTCCAGGAATTTTTTACATGCCTTGGTACAAGTTTTCCAGCAAAGGATATTTCTTAAAGGGCTCTTCTCCTTTTTAAGGATGAATCCTAAAAATGCAAGTGGCAAGGAGGGTTTCCCGGGAATAGAGAAAGGTTTGAAGATTCGGGATATAGGTTTTACCTATCCGGGAGCGACTAAGGCGGTGCTGAACGGAATTTCAATGGAATGCCGGCCCGGAGAAATTATTGCCATAGTGGGTGAGAATGGATCGGGCAAGTCAACATTGGTGAAGTTAATTAACCGGCTTTATTCCTTGCAAAGCGGATCAATAACGATTGATGATAAGCCCCTGGATGAAATTAGCATACCTTCTTTCCGGGAGGAAAGTATTGTGTTGTTTCAGGATTTTGAAAAGTACTTTTTTAGTATTGAAGATAACATCACCTTGGGAAGTAAACCGCATGAAAATTCATCCAGCCGAGTGGCGAGTGCAGCAGGCTTATCTGGCGCCGAAGGATTTATAAGGCAATTTCCTGATGGTTATCAAACACGTTTAGGAAGGTTATTCGACGGAAGCGAACAGCTTAGTGGTGGACAATGGCAGAAGTTAGCACTGTCGAGGCTATTTTACAAAAACGCCCGCCTGGTTATCTTAGATGAGCCCACCAGTGCGCTCGACCCTCAGGCAGAGTTCGATCTTTTTAACAATATAAAGAGCCACTCTGCCGATAAGATGGTATTACTTGTATCGCACCGCCTATACAATTTGAAATTGGCGGATAGGATTTATGTGATGGAAAAAGGACAGATTGTAGAATGTGGTTCTTTTGACGAGCTAATTGATAAAAAGGGGATTTTCAGAAAATTATACGAATTGCAAAAACTATAGACGTGCTACAGTGCGGTTTGCACCCTTATAAACCTCCAAAAGCCATTAAATGCAAAGGAGTGCTTTAGTGAATCAATCTTTGCTAGATAAAAAATTTGAGCGTTTTAGAAATTCCAACACTTTACTAACAGAATCCCTTTCGGTTTCCAATGCCGTTTTAATGTGTATTGAAGGAGATTGAGGGGCTTCATAGGGGCTGCTTATGCCAGTAAAGTTGCTTATTTTACCTTGAGCCGCCAGCTTATACAGCCCTTTAGGGTCGCGGGCTTTGCAGGCTTCAATGGGCGCATCAACAAAAATCTCCACGAAAGAGTCATTGCCGATGATTTCTCTCGCCAGAGTTCGGTCCGCAGCAAATGGTGATATGAGGCTGGTAATCACTACAACCCCGGCATCATTCATCAGTTTGGCAATTTCTGCAACACGCCTGATATTTTCTTTTCTGCCGGCATGAGAAAAATCAAGGTCTTTGTTTATTCCCATTCGGGTGGCATCACCATCTAAAAGTATTGTGCGGATCCCGTTAGAAAATAATTGTTGCTCTAATCGCACCGCAATAGACGTTTTTCCGGAGGCAGGAAGCCCCGTTAACCACAAAACAAACGAGAGGTGCTGATTGAGCTTTTCTTTTTCGCCTCTGCCTATGGGAGTGTAATTTTTATTGTCCAATAGTATTCTGCTTAGGGTAGATGGTAAAATCTAATATCGTAAATGTATACAATTAAAAAAACTGCGTTTTATTCAATGCTAAAGTCCTAACAGCAAGCTTATTTTAAATAAAGACGTTCTGCCATTGTCATTATCAGCCGCTAAGTATAAGAGGTAAGAACCGCGTTTTTCTTTGCTTAATGCCACCGATTCAACCTTCATTTTATCAAAAACCGGGCTGATCGCCGAGAGCGGAAGCCAGGTATTAACAACAATCGAGTCCTGTTTTAACTTCTTCGAAATATTATCGATAAAGCCAATGCAACTGCTTCCAATTGCCCCATCCTCATACGCGCTTGAAGTTGCTTCGGTTGAAAAAGATGCAATAAGTAAGTCATTGGCTGATGAATAAAAGAGCCCAGAAACTCCAAATTTCGGGTCAGGAAGAATGAGAGGATGTATTTTAGGGGCAGAGTCAAAGTTGCTTCCTGCGCTTATTAAATAATTACGTTTCTGCTTTAAGTTGTTTCGGTTAGCTAATAGGATATCTCCCTTAATGAACGTTGCACCTTCAATATTTAGGCTTTGTAATCCTTGCGTCCTAAGGTTTTTATAAAAAGCGGTTAAGCTGAGGCGTTCGGCATTCCGGCTTTTAAGGTTGATTTTAAATAGGCTATCCCGAAATGGAGAGACAGCCCCCGAGCCCCAAAGCCAAAGAACGCTTCCTGTGGACGACGGTTCGATCTCGCCGGCTTCGATGTCTGCTTTAATTGATTTGCCTACACGCCCATTACCCGCAAATAATACCATCGAGTCAAGAATGTTGAAACCCGTGTCCAAAACTAGTAATTGCCTTGCATCATCCCCCATTAGAATCAAAGTATCGCCCATTAAACTCAGCGTAGAGCCGGAAGGGTAGTTTATTTCCTTTGCTTTAAGGAGTTCTCCTTTTATAAGCGTGTACTTGCTGGAAGGAGAATTTTGCTTGCATGATGCGAGGATTAGTAATAAAAAGAAGAAAGTAAGATTAACAGAGTTCAAAGCAAGAATGAGTTGATTATGCTTGGGCCACGATAATTATCATGACTTAACATATATCAAATTCATTTGGTTTGAGGCTTGAACGTCATGTACAATTCAGCATATGCAGCCTGTTTTTGCTCATCGTTTTGATTATAAAGGACATTATCTTTCCGTGAATAGAGTACGATTTCCGATGAGTTAGGCTTGCGTATTTCAACTTGGTAAAAAGGAGCAAATGAACTGGATCGAATAAATAATTGCCCGCGATCTTTAAGGAGGGGAAGCGTTAAGCTTGAGATATAGACAGCCCGGACATTCAAATAAACAAATTGTCCGTCCATGTCTATCTGCTTTAGCCTATAATAATTTGTCCCGAATGAAGGATCCAGATCTGCAGCTGTATAGTGATTTATTGTTGAAGAGTATGGCTGAGCGGCATATACAGTGGCTATTTCATAAAAAAACAGCCCATCTAACGAACGCTGGACACTGAAATGTGAATTATTTGCCTCAGTTGCTGTTGACCAGGATAGAAGAACATTGTTTCCGGTAGCTCGGCCTGTAAATGAAAGTAGTTTTACCGGTAATGTATATTCATTTTGTCCCATAGTTGATTCAAAGCTATGGGAGTTTGTAGAAACAGAGTGGCCGGCGCTTAAGGTAATGGAATCATTCTCCAATTCTATTTCCTTAATATCGTTTGCCCTGTCTGCTGTTTGTTCAAATAATTTTCTTGATGAATTATCGTAGTAATTTATTTTAAATTCACTTAAATACCAGGTCCCGTTAATTGATTTCGGATCATTATTGTCTTTCTTACAGGCAAATAATGCAATAGATAAAAATGTGATAAGTAAGGCTTGTTTCATTAAAGAAAAATTTTTTCAAAAGAGCATAATTTACACTGCTTCTGAAAATCAAATTTAAAACCGCGAGGCCATCAGTTTAACGTCCGCTTTGCTCCAGGCTTTATTGTAGCGGACATTAACCGCATCTGCTTCTGTATTTTTTGCCTGTGCCTTAAGCGCTGTTTTCAGCCCGAATAACGACCAGCCATTTTCTGGATGTCTGCCTAAATCTTCACGGTAAATCTTTTCTGCCTCGGCATAACGTTTTGCATTGAGTAAAGCTGCCCCCAAAAATTGGCGCACCGGTATTGGCCAGGTTGGCGGCTCATTATAGATCAGGTTTTCTTCCATCTTAACGGCATCCCGTAAAAATGCCAATCCTTTATCTGTGCGGCCCTCTGCTATTTCAAGCTCTCCTTTTAATATTGCATTGGCTATTCCAACAGTGTTAGATACTGGGTCTAAAGACGCATAAATGGTTTTGAGAGCTTCTAGTTTACTTAGCGAATCGAGTTGTGCCGATTCATGCATGGCTTGCGCTAAATTGTTTTTTCTGATTAAAGCAAGCCCGCGCCCAAAATGCCAGATGCTTTGCATATAGGGAAGATTATCAGCTGGTTTTGGCTGAGATAGCATGTCGTCCCATTTCCCAAAACGAATCATTGCGTAATAAGGCACAATAGAAAGTTCCTGAAAAAATGCATTATCAGCCAATTGTTCTTTAGGTATTTTGGCTACCAGCCGTTTAGCGGTTTCTAAAGATAATTGGCTTTGTCCGAGCATATTGGTTGTGAAATATAAGAAATGGATATTGTGCCCATAATACATAGCATATACTCCAGCCGGCAATATCTTGCCATATTGGTCTTCGTCTACCCTAATTGCCTTTACATTAGCCTCGGCTGCCTTATCGAAATTGCCAGTGCGTATATAAATGTGCGATGGCATATGGACGATATGTCCCGCACGGGGCATCAGATAAGCCAGGGTAGCCGCACTTTGCAATCCTTTTTCAGGATTAGCAGAGCCCTCCACAAGGTGTATCATAAGGTGGTTGGCTCCCACGTGCTGGGGATATTTGGCAAGCACATCATCAAGTACCTTCAGCACTTCCAGGGCTTTGGGTTTAAAACTTCGGTTTTTTTCCCAATACTGCCAGGGGAAAGTATTCATCAAAGCATCTGCATATAACGTTTGCGCGTCAGCGTCGCCAGGATAGTCGTTGGCAAGCTTTTTCATTGCGGCGATATAGGCATTATCCATTTCTTCCCGCTTTTGGGCACCTCCGCCATAGCGAAGTGCCAGGGCATTTATATAAGCAGCATCCTGCGCAGATACTTTTCCAATCAGCTGTTTAGCTTTCTGTATAGATTCGTAAGCCAGTTTCTCACTGGCTTCAGTCATTGGTAAATTAATATTCGGCCCGTAGGCATGGGCAATTCCCCAATAAGCCATGGCACAATCTGGATCAAGCTTGGTGGCTTCATTAAAGGAACGAACCGCCTCTTCGTGGTTAAAAGCATAAATAAGGCTTAGCCCCTGGTTAAAAAAGCTTTGCGCCTTAACAGATTGGGTGCTCACCTTATGCTGCCAGTTGCCCAGCCCAGGCATAATCTGTATAGGCGCCAGGCTATCGGCAGAATAGAAATTACCTGCCGGGATGCCGCAAAAGGCAACGTCTTTACTCAAAAGAGGGTTAATTATTTCAGCAGGTTTAAGGAAAGGCGCTTCTTTTTTGCCGCTTTCTGATAGCATGAGGCTGAATCCTACCAAAACAAGAGGTAGCGCAGTTTTCATAAGAGAGATATTTTAGATGTATATAAATTTAATCAAATGGATTGATTGTTTGGTGGTTAGTTTGAAAGTGTAAAGGGAAATCGACGGCAACGCAGACAGGGTCAAAATAAATCAAACAACTACGGAAATATTGCAAAAGAATGCTATTCAATGTGGGCGGATACTCCTTTTATTAGAACTCGTTAGCATGGCCGACTTGCAACGAGTAGTTGTGCAAAAAAGAAATAAGTAACGTTGTTGCAATCAAGCCTGTCTTTAACAAACAAAACGAAGTTTAAATGTTTATTCTTTTAGGGATGAGTTTAAAATTGCATAGGCATGATTCAGCATGTTTTGTCATATCAGGTTGCAGACAGTATCGATATTAAGCAGTTTAAAGCTGCTTATAAAGGCGATTTATACTATGGCGATGCCGACGAATTGTTTTATAAGACAGATAAAGGGCAGTTTTTTTATGTGTTTAAATATGGAGTGGTGTGCTTTCTGAATTATGATACCATTAAAATTGCCGAGTTCCTAAGGCTGATTTCATCCTTCTGCAAAAATTTCTTTGAGGATAGCCTTGAGGAGGAATACAAGATTGAAACTAATGCGGAAAAAGATGAGTTCGGCTATAACTATATGGCTATTGTAGGTTCAGATGTTGAAGTAATCCGCCTCATTATGCTAAATGTATCCCAGTCGGTGGCCCTTGATTATTACGACAAGCAAACAACCAAATTGCTGGAAGATACCAATTATCACACCCAAATTCTTGAGAACAAAGGCAGGCTTAACATCTCGGGCAAGAACCTTAAAAAATACATTGGTAAAACGCTGTTGCTTAAAAATCGCATAGCGGAAAACCTGTACATTTTTGATTCTCCTCCAGAAACCTGGGATGATGAAAAACTAAATAAGATTGATGCCGGCCTGAAACGAACATTCGACCTTAAAGAGCGTTTTCGAAACATTCAGGAAGGCTTAACCATTGTAAGAGATAACCTCGAGCTGTTCAGGGCATTGCTTCAGTATAAATACAGCAACATGCTGGAATGGATAATCATTATTTTGATTTTGGTAGAAGTGCTAAATGTATTTATAGAAAAGCTTGGTGGGTAATAATCGTCAATTGCCGGTTATTGGTTTTGGAGGCTTTCCTCGTAAGTTGGCCCGTAAAGTCCAGGCGCTTTATTGCCGGTGGCACGCAGGTAAACAATCATTTCGCCGCGGTGGTGGTAAATATGATTGAATAGGAAACCTCGAACTACCGCAGCCCGCGGCATTGGCCCAAGAACGGTGCGATCGCCAACTTTCATTGTCCATAGAGCCTGTAAACTTTCTTCTGAGGCTGATTTAAGTGCCACCCTTGCTTTTTCAACATTTTTCTCGAAAAGGGCAAGAGTAGCCTTCAGGTCTTCTGACGCTCCCCGTTCAAGATAGTCTGTTGCCATGTCATATGTATCATGGCTGAACACACCCACATACCAGTAATATATTGTAGCAATATGCTGAGCGAGCTCACCCATTGTCCATGAAATTGGAGAGGGTTTGTAACTAAGATCTTTTTCAGGGACGGCTTGCAGTAATTCTCTTGTGCTGTTTACTTCGTGCTCAAATTCTGCTATTAAGGATTTCAACATGATGATGCATTATTTTGAACCAGATATACTAACCGTTTGGCGTTTGAAAAGTTTAGCAGCTGGTTTGTTTTTGAGATGGGCTCAGTCCAGGCAACTTTTAATGAGGTTACATATACAGTGCTTATAAAATAGGATGCCCCGAAAGTTATTTGCTTTCGGGGTATTTGTAAAACTTTGGACTCTATTCTTAATAAGCGTAAAAAGAATAGAGTCCAGATTCGGAAGAATTTCCATTACTGTCTTTAGCAATGATTTTCCAATAGTATGGATAGCCCTTATTAGGCACAGTATAATTATAGCTGCTTGCCACTTGCCCTCTTGATACAAGAGAAAGGTTATTTGATGACATTCCCACATAGATATCATAACCTGCAATATCATTGTCGGGGTCGCTGCATTGCCATTTTAAAGACACCACAGAGTTGAATGTAGTAATGGATTCTCCTTGCGAAGGCGATAAAATTTCGGACGGAAAGGGAGCATAAGAAGAAATGCCTTGCCCTGCATTGTAAAACATCCAGGTATCGCTATTGGCTGTTTTATTTCCAGTATTATTTTTAGAAATCACATACCAGGAATAAGCCTTTCCTCTTTTAATAGGAACGGCTATCTCTGATTTGTCTGTTGAGTGAGTAGATGTAATTGTGTCCGAAAGATTCTTAATAACCACTTCATACGATGTGGCATTTTTAGCATCAGTCCAGTCAAATTGTACCAGGCTTTGGCTTTCAGAAACGATCTGCCCTTCAATACATACCCCATTTTTTAAGGGCAGTAGTGGGCTTGCAGGGTCTGGAGTGATAACCGGCTTAGATTTTTTGCACCCGAAACACAACAATGCTATGGTTGAAATTAGAAGGAATACTTTTCTCATTTTTTTACTATTCTATGAATGGTTGATGAATTGCCAGATGTTAGGCGAAGGATATAAGTTCCAGGGTTCAGTCCCGAAAGTTCAGGGCTTATTAAACCGTTCACACTCTCGTATGTTTTTGAATGCGCAAGTTTGCCATCCAGAGTATAAACTTTAACCTCTGCTTCACTTAGTGCATTAGCTCCAAGCCCGATATGCAGAATCTGATCAAACGGATTCGGGTAAACTAACACTTCATTGCTTATCACAAATGTCCGCTCGTAAACTCCCTGGCAAGCAATATCCGTGGAAACGCTTAGCTTATTTTCTCCTTTAGCAAGTTTTAAAGAAATCGCATTTTCAGAAGTGTTGATCGTTTGTCCGTTGAACCTGATGATATATTTACTTGCCCCATCCAGAATCAGATCAACGTTTTCATTGTTCTGATCTATTGATGAGTAAACCGAAAGATCTTTAGGCTCTGTAACCTGTAAGGTGTAGGTGCCAATTGTAGCGCCTGATTCAGCGATAGCAACTCTAATAGTATAGGTACCTGGAAGCATATTAGGCAAATCTAGCTCAGAGCTAAAACTCGTGGGCTCATAAATTGCTAGTCCTACTGTTACGTATGCAAGATAAGAAGCCGGATATGTTGCTTTGATGTTGATTCTTCCATTATTCCTTCCTTTGCAGGTGGCGCTAACGGCTAGTGCCTTGATATCTGTTGGCCCTACTACTGCAATGGCAACTGGCAGGGATTGGCAAGCTCCTGTACTTACCGTGTATGACCCGCTCTGTGTCGCCGGGTAATAATAAGAGGTTGCTCCAGAAATGGCGACTCCATTTTTATACCACTGGTAACTTGAGTAGTAACTGCTGCAACTTAGCTCTGCATAGCCACCTTTCTTTATGGTTTTGTAGCCAGAATAGTATATGACAGGGGTGGATTGAATTGTCAGCCCTGAAATTGTATTGGATCCTTCGGCATTGGTTATTGTAATGCTGTTTAAACCAGATACATACGAGTTTGGAGTTGCAGTGATGCTCGTTGATGAATTTACAGTATATGAAGCAGCCGCATACGAGCCGATATTAACCGATGTAACACCAGTAAAATTAACCCCAGTAATTGTAATGGGCGAACTTGTACAAGCGTTTGTTGGCGTAAACGAAGTAATTAAGGGAGCACTGGTAACCGTGTTGCGAAGGAAATATGTGGAACTATACGAACTTGGTACCGCAATGTCAGGTTTGCTATCGCCATTTAAATCATTGATTACGATATCCAGCGGTGAGGAGATATTGTAATCAGCCTTGGTGCTCAATGAAATGGCGCTACTGGTGCTATTGTTTTTAAATATAGAGATTGAACTACTACCAGTATTTGTAACTCCAATGTCTGCCAAGCCGTCGCCGTTCAGATCAGAAATTATCACGTTTCCGGGGTATGAGCCAGTTGAAAAATCTGTTTTGGCCGCAAATGAAGCCGAACCCGTGCTGCTTGTGTTCTTCAGTACAGAGATGGTATTGGAAGAGTAATTGGCTATCACTAAATCCGGTTTTCCATCTGCATTTATGTCTCCGGTTGCAAGCCCCATCGGATATGAGCCCGTAGCAAAATCTGTTTTAGTTTTAAACACTCCATCTGCTTTTGTATTTAAAAGAACGGAAACGGAATTAGAATAGTGATTCGCAACAGCAATGTCAGGATATCCATCAGCATCAAAATCTGCAACAGCAACCTTTGTAGGAGAGCTGCCAACCAGGTAGTCTGTTTTAGATGCGAATAGTATGTTGCCGCTATAGCTTTGGTTAAAAATAACAGAAACGGTACCAGAGCCAGAGTTTGCAGTAAGTACATCAGTCCGTCCGTCCAAATCAACATCTGCTAAAGTAATACCTTGTGGGTTGCTGCTTGTGGGAATATCCACTTTTGATGCGAATGACAAGCTGCTGCCCGAAGAAGTATTTCTGAAAATTGATACCACATTTGCTGAAGTGCTTAGTAAAATATCTTGCTTCCCATCTCCATCAATATCTCCAAAGGAAACATTTTGAACATAGCCGTTGCCCAGGCTTAGAGAGAGGCTTGCACTTGATGAATAAGGAGCTGTGGCTGATCCATTATTCTTATAGATATAGAGGTAATATTCATTAGAGACAATCAAATCAGCCTTTCCATCTCCATCCAAGTCGGTAACAATTGTGCCCCTGGGTGAGTAGCTACTGCTACTAATGGCGGCAGGCTTAGCAAAGGCATTGTTTGGAAATAGTGGATTGTCATAGCTAAATGTTACTCCAAAAGGTTTTGCAGAGTAAGCTGTAAGGTTGTTTGCAGTAATCGTTATAGGCTTGTAGCTGGCACCTGCTGGCACTGTAACAGTTAAAGAGGTGCTTGTAGCTGCAGTAACGGTTGCCTTAACCGCGCCAAAATAAACCGTATTCCCTTCTGTTGTTAGTGCAAAATTTGCTCCACTAATAGTAACCGAAGTTCCTGAATTACCAGATTCTGGAGAGAAGGAGCTTATTATCGGAGCCGGAATGTTGCTAAATCCGTTAATGCTTGCTGTTCCATAAGGAGTGGTTACTGTTACTGTTCCTGTTGTATTTTCAGGAACCAAAGCAGTAATGCTTGTTGCAGATAATACAGTATATGAAGTAGGTGCTTTGCCTGCAAAAGTTAAAGCTGTAGCTGAGCCGAGGTTGGTGCCGGTTAGTGTAACGTTTGCTGCTGTACTTCCGGCGTTAATTCGATAACTAACTAGCGTTGGCTCAGTTACCTGGTTTTTCAGATACGAACTATTGTAAACATTATTTACAGTAGCAATATCTGGTTTTCCATCACCCGATAAATCTGCACCAACTATTGAGTTGGAGCCACTGCCAATAGCATATTCGGTTTTAGTATTGAATGCAACAGTATTGTTTCCTGAGTTTGCCAAAATAGATATAAAGTTGTTGCTACCGCTGTTAATGGCCAGGTCAGGCTTTCCATCGCCGTTAAAGTCGTCAGCTATGATACCCTGAGGGTAGTTTGCAACCGAGAAATCCAGCTTTGTTGAAAAAGAGACTGCACCGGTGGAACTTATATTTTTTAGCACAGTAACAGAAGATGCCCCGTTGTTCGCAATAGCGAGATCATTTTTTCCATCCTGGTCAAAATCTGCAACTGTAATTCCTGTGGGGCTGCTCCCCACAGAGAAATCAGATCTGGACGCGAAGCTAAGCTGGCTGCTTGTACTTATATTTCTGAATACGGAAATAGATGAGGAGCTATTGTTGGTAATGGCAATATCAGACTTGCCGTCCAAATCAAGGTCTGTAATGCAAATGCCTGATGGTGAGGAGTAGGAGCCCGCTTGCAAATCAACCTTGGATGCAAATGAGATAATGCCAAGGCTACCCGTGTTGCGAAGTATAGAAACTGTATAGCCGTAATTGTTAGCAATAGCCAGGTCAAGTTTACCATCAAGGTCCAAATCTCCAGCTGCAATATCGTAAGGAGAACTTCCCGATACATAATCTATTTTAGTAGCAAAAGATAGTGTATTGCCTGTACTGGTATTTCTTAAAATGGATATCGCATTTGATGAGGTGTTTGTTAAAGCTATGTCTAGTAATCCATCGCCATCAAGATCGGCTGTTGTTAGGGCTCGTAAAGAGCCTCCGAAAGATAATGTTAAACTTGGCGATGAAGGGATAGGCACACTTGCGCTACCAGTATTTTTATAGATATACAGATAATAAGATGTTAATACAGCCAGGTCAAGTTTTCCATCTCCATCAAAATCAGCAGAGGAAACATCATAAGGAGTATACCCATAACTGGAACTAGAGTTTATATCGCTTTTGGGGGCGAATGAACTTGGTGTGAAAACAGCATTTCCGCCAGGAAAAGTTACATTGAAATTTTTGGCCGAAAAGGCGGTTAAGTAGTTAGAAGTTACTTTTATTGGTGCATAGGTTGCGCCAGCAGGTACCTTAACAGATAGCGTGGTATCGGTGGCTGCGGTGATACTCGCTTTTACACTTCCAAAATATACCAAATTGTTTGCCGCGGTACTATTGAAGTTTGAGCCTTTAACAACTACTGTGCTTCCCACTGTTGCAGCCATCGGCGAAATCGAGCTTATAGCCGGTGGCGGAATATTTGAATAACCTGCGAGTGTAGCACTACCAAAAGGTGTAACAACTTCAATGATGCCAGATATCCTGGCCGGAACCATTGCAGTAATGGTACTTTCTGATGTAACCGTGTAAGATGTAACAGCTGTACCGCCAACAGTAACAGAGCTTGCTCCGGTGAGGTTTCCACCTGTTAGTGTTGTATTGTAAGAACTATTTGTATTTGTTAAAGTGTAAGCGGATAGCGAAGGCTCGTTTACTGTGTTGGTAAAGATTGAATAGCTGGAAGATGAATAATTGCTTATCGCCATATCGGGTTTCCCGTCGCCAGTCCAATCGGTTATGGCAACTCCAAACGGAGAGGAGCCGGTTGCGTAATCAACCTTAGAAGCCAATGAAACAACACTTTTTGTGCTGGTATTTTTATATAGAGAGATGTAGTTGCCATTTATAACAGCCAGGTCGGTTTTACCATCGCCATCAATATCTGCAGTTGAGATGTTTTGCGCATTGCTGTTCGCTATAAAATCAGCCTTCGGCGCAAATGAAACGTCATTTAAGCTGCTTGTATTCCTAAAGATCGAAATATAGTTAACTCCATTATGGCATATTGCCAGGTCCAGTTTATCGTCGCCATCCAGATCCGCGATTTGTAAACCCGAGGCAGTATATCCGGTTGAATAATCTAATTTATCCGCAAAAGAAATTTGTCCGCTTAATCCCTTGTTTTTTAGAATTGACAGAGAGTTAGCATTGGAATTTGTAACAACTAAATCTAGCTTATTATCGCCATCCACATCCGCAGCCTGAATAGTGTTAGGATAACTTCCTGTTGTAAAATCGGTTTTAGCAGAAAAAGAGATAGTACCCGGCGAACTTAGATTTTTAAATATGGAAACGCTTGAACTGTAGTAGTTTGTAATGGAAAGGTCAGGTTTTCCGTCGCGGTCGAAATCTGCAAATGTAAAATCATATGGAGTTGAGGCAATGCTGATATCAACTTTTGTTGCAAAAGAGATAGTTCCATTTGTCGAGGTATTTCTAAATATCGAAACAGGAGTGCCACTAGAATAAATAACTGAGATATCCAATAAGCCGTCGCCATCAATATCGCTAACGTTGATGTTTTTCGGGCTATAGTTCAGGCTTAAACTCACATCTGCCGAGGTGCCGGAGTTGCCGTTTTTGAAGATGTTTATGGCATAATAGTAGGTGTTTGCTATTGCAATATCTGCTTTCCCATCATTATTGAAGTCAGCCGATGCAACACCTCTTGGAGAAAAACTACTTATCGAAACATCTTTTCTTGCAGAAAAGGTGGTGGACGAAAATGAGGATCCTAATCCTGCAAACGTTAGGTTAAATTGTTTAGAGGCATTTGCTGTTAAGCCTTTGGCTGTAACCGAGATTGGCGAATAGGTGGCTCCTGCAGGCACTTTAACAACCAGAGAGTCCTTGTTGCCTGAGGTTACCGAGGCCCGCACGGCCCCGAAGTAAACGATATTGTTAGTAGCAACGCTATCGAAATTGCTTCCTTTAATAGTTACCGAACTTCCAATGATTCCGCTTTTTGGAGAAAAAGACGAAATTGCTGGTACTGGAACATTGCTGAAATTTTGTAGCGAAGCCGTTCCATAAGGGGTGGTTACGCTGAGGGTACCAAAAATACCCTCCTTTACCAGTGCTTTTATGGTCGTTTCTGATACCAGTGTGAACGATTTTGCCGCAGAACCTGCTACGCTTACAGACTTGGCAGAACTTAGATTGGTTCCTGTAAGAAGTACATTATGTGCGGCATCCTGCGCAACAATTTCATAAGCGCTGAGGGTTGGTTCGCTAACTTGATTTCTTAAAAATGAATATAAACTATTGCTGCTGCTGTGTGTGGTAATATCGGGCTTTCCATCGCTATTCCAGTCTGCTACAGTCAAAGAGGTTATGTTTCCCCCAGTCGTATAATCTGCTTTTGATGCAAAGGAAATTGAGCTGCCAGAGCTGGTATTGCCCAATAATGAAACCGAAGCCAAAGAACCATTGCTAACCAACAGGTCAGGTTTCCCGTCGCCATTAAAATCTGCAGTTTTAACAGCATTTGAGTTACCGCCGATAGTAAAATCAGCTTTGCTGGCAAAGGCAATGTCAGGCCCTGTACTTGTGTTTTTTAAAATAGATACTGTATTGCCAATTGTGTAGGCAACAGCAAGATCCGTCAGCCCATCGCTATTGAAATCGCCGGCTACCACGTCAGTTGGGGAGCTGCCTGTTGAAAAATCAATTTTTGTACTGAAGGAGGGCAGATTAATTTCAGAAATATTTTTAAAAACTGAAATTGTATTGGAAGCGCTATTTGCAACGCAGATTTCCGGTTTCCCATCACCGTTAAGGTCGCTCGCGAATATGCCAATTGGATAAGCGCCAGCCGTTAAGTTTATAATGTCACTAAAAGAGAATGTGCCATTTTCAGAAGTATTTCTTCTTACGTAAATCAGGTTTCCGCTTACATGGGCAAGATCTGGCCTGCCATCACCATCGAAGTCTGCAATAGTTATGTCTCCAGGTACAGAAGCATAAATGTCAGTTCTACTGAAGGCAATGGTTGAGGCAGTACTAATGTTTTTTTGTATTGAAATAATACTGCTTGAACAACTAATAAGGTCAAGTTTTCCATCTCCATCAAAATCTGCCACCGCCAGGTTCTGGGCGCCGTAGTTACTGCTGATAACTTGTGGGGTAGACGTAAATGGCTGCTTGCTATCGCCGTTATTTTTATAAATTGAAATATAAGAGTCATAACCTCGTGTAGCTGCAAGATCTAATAATCCGTCATTGTTAAAATCGGCATAAACGATTCCTTTTGATTGTGAGGCGCTATTAGGTGCCGAGATGCTGTTTTTTTCGAATGATGTAACTCCAAATGTAGATTCTATGTTCGGGAAGATTACGTTGAAGGGCTTAGAAGAATAACCGGTTAAGCCGTTTGCTGTTACACTTATAGGCCCATACCCTGCGCCCTTTGGCACACTAACAGTAATAGACGTGCTGCTCGCTGTTAATATATTGGCTTTTACTCCACCGAAATAAACAGCGTTCTGGCTAATAGATGAACCGAAATCTTTACCTGTGATAGTTACAACACTATCTATGGCGGCAAAACTTGGACTAATTGCCGTAATTACAGGTGCCGGCGGTGGTGGAACGTAAGTGAATCCAGACAAGGTTGAACTCCCGGCAGGGCTGCTTACTGTAACGCTCCCCGTAGCCCCGGTTGACATTACTGCATTAATGTTTGTTGGAGATGTAACGATAAACGACTTAGGGGCCATACCACCAAAACTCACCGTGTTCACAAATGTGAAATTAGTACCGGTAATGCTCACCGTATTGCCCGGGCTGGCACTCGTTGGCGTAAATGAAGTAAGGGTAGGAGGAATGGTTTTAAGGTCTTCGTAATTAAATGAACCATTACCACTTCCATCAATGCTTATGCTTTTAATTCCGATTCCCGTGTTGGCCGCAGTGTAAGTCCTTGAATTTGGCAAAGAGAAATCATTAAAGCTTTTATTGTTTGACGTTCCGGGGAACAAGTCGCCGGCGTCGCCACGATTGCTTCTGCCATCTAGTTGGTTTAGCCCATCAGCCTCCTCTAAATCCACTCCTTTTAATGTACGGTCGGCATTTACATTGTTGGTGGTCGAACTGGTTTTGTTCGTATTAATATGCCAGATAGCCAAGCCGCTACCGGCCAAAGATATATCCAAGCCTGTTTTTTGCCGGTTCTCAATTAAAAAATATTCATTAGAAAGCTGGGTATTTATGCGATAGCATTCAGCGTTAGCACTTGCCCCTTTTAATGAATAAGCGCCGTTTGCTGTAATAACGGTAGGGTTTATCCAGCCTAATGTCATTTTGCACCATGCCGACATATTCGCCGGAGAATGTTCGTATCCAAGCCAGGCGCCACCAGCCATTAGGCACCAGTTTCCAATCCCCTCTGAGTTGCCACTAGTGTCATACAAGTCCGGAAGTCCAAGATTGTGCCCAAATTCATGGCAGAAGACACCAATCCCCACCATTGAGCTGCTGAAAAGCCTTCTCTCCGGGTTAATAATATAATCGTTAAGCACAACTCCATCATAAGTTGCGCTATTGTTTCCGGCAGATAATTGCCATCTATGCGACCATACATAATCTTGATCACTCCCTTCTTCTGCCCCAGGCCCGCTATGGGCTATAATTACTCCATCTACCTTGCCGTCTTTATCATTATCATATTTTGAAAAATCTACACCAGCAGCCTCTGCAGCATCAATAGCTTCCCGAACTAATTTTGTAGCTCTAGACGATTCTTTATTATAACCGTAGTAAGCGTAGTTATTGCTGGCGGTGTACCAGCCGAATACATCTGTAGATATATCAAGCTTGCCAAAAGAGCTGGCCTTATAAAAATCTTTGAAGCTACCTGTGCCATTGTAATTCGACTGGTTCATTAAATTGTCGAAATTGGATACGGTATAAGTATTGGCCAGGTCTGGATATTTGATTAGAATCAGCAAAGTTTTTCTGGTCCCCGTACTTGGAAAGCTAACTTTCTGTGGTGCTTCAAGAACCTGGGAGTGCTGGTTCTCCACAGCGCTGGTACGCAATGCGCTGGTTCGTAAGGATTTTGGAACCGACTGCAAAAATTGCTTTTCCTCGGCTTTTCTGTTTTTTGAATCGCGAGCCTGTATCCCGGATGGCTCAAGTTTGCCGTTACGCTCGGTTGCGTACTCATAAATTCCTTCTTTTTTTATAACAGTGTACCCGTCAAGAGTTTCGGTCCAGGAATTTGCCATATTTCCCTTTCCGATAACCGTAATGGAACTGCCATCTGCCTGTTTTACAGTAATGGGATAAGGCGAAGCTGGGCAACTGGAAGGTCCGGCTATCTGCGGGGCGGGCTTGGAAGATTTGCTAGCCTGAGTTCGCTGTGATTTGGCTGGTTTCCGCTGGACTGTCTCTTTTACTTTAAAGGATACAAACAGAAGGGAAAATGAAAGGAAGAACAAGTATGTTTTCTTCATGATGATAATTCAAGCCGCACCCTGAGGGCTATGGCACTATGAGTAAGGTTAATTTTTTAAGTATGAGGGATTATAGTTTCGCAAATAATGCGAATGAACTTCCAGCAAACGCAGGAAATGAAACCATTGGGATCCTACCACAGAGGATGTGGCTAGAAGGAATGTGCTTAAGGTTAGGCATAATATAAAGCGTTATTTCCCACAAAGTTAAAGAATTTATTTGTTAAGAAATAAGCGGATAGCATTAAAATGTTGTGAATCTCAAAATTCTATCTAATTATTCTAAAAGCTGTAAACCAATTTCAGGACGATACATTTTGAATTATTGAAAATAATCGAATTCACATCAATACTTAATTTCCATTTTCATCTGAAGAAAACCACCAAATTCATTTGCAGCATCCTCAAATTGTGATTTGATTTTCTTGTTTGGCGCTTTAAAGAATCCGGGAGTAATTACCACCTTATCCTTTTTGATGCTGCGGCTCCATATTCCAGTCACCATGCCATTATGGACTATAGTTGGCCTGAAGATACCGTTGTTCGATAAAGCTTTCGCCTGATGCTCAAATTGAAGGCAAGCACTACGGTCTTTATAACTTATGATAAATTCATCATAGGCAGGCAATAGGCGCAAGCTTTCCGTAAAGGAAGCAGGGAGTGGCATGGCTGAACTATACCAAAATGTAGTGCCGTTAATAGTTGTGGAGGTTAAACTATCCTGAATAAGATTTAAGGCTTTCTTCACCTTGGTAATAGTCAAACCCGACCACCAGTTAAAATCCTGGGCTGTAGCAGGGCCATGACTCAAAAAATAGCGCTTAGCCAGCTCAGCGAGGGCTTCATCTTCGCTTAATAGCCTTGCCTTTGGAACCCTTTCTTTTAGCAAAGCATACGTTTGTTGTTTCGAAACTGTGGGCCCGCTACAAATTATACCTTCCAGTTCGGCAGCAAATAAAATATGTGCAGAACGCTGCCCCTCTGTACCTATGCCAACTTTTCCCAGCTCATTGTTAAGTTCCGAGCGGCTTAGAGCTCTGTTCCCTTCCAATGCTCTTTCTATCGCTTCATAGCTTTTCTTTAGTATGGGCTCGCTTAGTCCCAATTCCCGATGCCGCGATTTAGCCAGCATCTTTATTTGAGGCGCCGTTAAATCCAGTATCCAGTTAACATCCTCGGCAGAAACATGATGCCAGGTGGGGCGCATTAGGTGGGTTCTTATAACTCCGGCGGCAGAAATTGATGCCTCCACATCCTGGTCTGTACATCCCGGAACACGGCATCCAATGGCCCATTTAGCCATGGTGAAATCTTGAGCCTGCATGGCACCCATATAATAAACCAAACTTTCTACCCGTTTAAACCCCGAGGAAACTACTTGTTGATTTATTAATCTTATGTTGCCAATGTCATTTAAATCCATATTAATCTTGAAACGTCTCTTTTCAAATATATTAAAATGTAAAGCCACTTAATTAAGAATTCCCCCTGAATTAGAGATGTTTGACGTGCTTAAGGCTTGTCGTTAGCTTTCTTTTGCAACCTTGAAAATTATATCTTTAGCCCAAACACATATTATGAATAAATTAAATTTCAAACTTTTACCACTAATGTTGCTCGCAGGAGCACTGACGGTACAATCGTGTAAGTCAAAAAAAATGGCGGCTAAGCCTCCGGTGCCAGAACCGGTTGCAGAAAAAACTGTTGAAAAAGAAAAAACAGAAACAGCGGCTACAACACCAGCTGCCAAGCCAGATGAAAGCGAGGGATCCCTTGCGAAAGCAAACCTTAACTTCAGCAATATCCAGTTTGAATTCAATTCGGCGGTATTGAAAACGTCATCATACGAAGTATTAGACCAGATTGCTGCCGAAATAAAAAAGGCTCCATCGGTTAAATTTATTATCAACGGCCATTCTTCTGCCGAAGGTACTCCGGAGCATAATCAATCGCTATCTGTAGATAGGGCTAATTCTGTTAAATCTTATCTTGTAAATGCAGGTATTGCTGCTGACAGGTTTGAAACTGTTGGCTATGGCGAAAGCAAGCCTATCGCGAAAAATGACACTGAAGCTAGCCGAGCGCTGAATCGCAGAGTCGAAATTGACAAAGTAAAATAATTATACTGCGAAGGCAATCAACCTGTAATTACGCAGATTGATTGCCTTTCGATAAATTCTAACCTCTTTCCCAGAAAAACGGCGGCTCGATTCCTAATGAACGAAGATATACATAGCCTTGCGCCCTGTGGTGGATTTCGTTATCAATGAAGTATAAAATAGTTGAATACACCTGCCCGTCGTACATTCCAAATGCTTTAATTACGTCGTGAAAACGAGATGCCGGTATTTGCTTCCATAACTGATCGATTCGTTCAGTGCTTTCATCCCAAAGTTTAAGGATTTCAACTTTGCTTTTTATTATGGAAGGATTGTTGTGTTCAAGTTCTCCCATAGCAGGCCATTCGTCAGTAACAATGCCTTTTAGGCCTGGCACCGCAAGGTCAATCAGCTCAAGTGTCATTGCAGAAAAAGTCCGCATTCCACCAATTGAATAACTAGTAAACTTGTCCTCAGGGAAAGCCTCAATCGTTTTTCGTGTAACACGGCGATGCCCCTGCCAGTGTTCTAAAAGTTCTTCCGGGTTAATTACTACTTGGGTAAGTTCATTTGTTTCGATAAGTGAGTTTTCCATGTTGATTGTTTTTAAGTTCAACGCAAAGTAATCCCAGCAAAGTGACAACCCTATGTCAGCAGCAACTTTATTTGTGAAATAAAAAAGGTGCCCTGGTTAAAGGCACCTCAATAAATGCATAGCCCGCTAATCGATAGTATCCCTAAGTGCCCAATGTTAGCTGTTTTACATTTTTTGTTAGTTTATTTAAAGCAGGCTGATTAACGTTTAATAAATTCTATAGAATAAAGATCCGCCATTACCGGTTCCGGTGCTGCCGGTGATAGTGATATGGCCTGTGTTGCCATTGCCATCATAACCCGAGGCAAGGTTGTAGCTCGAAACACAGTCGGTAACCGTATGCGGTACATTTTGTCCTGCGCTGCCAAGCTTAAAGCCATTACCATCGCCATTAGAGCCAAAGCCATTATTAGTAGCCGTACAATTTTTAATAGTTACTGTATATGGCTGCCCGTAAAGGTCCCATCCATCGTCAGAATTATGGTTTGCAGTGCAATTGCTGAAGCCATTACTTGCACCAGCCGACAGCTTGCAGGCAAATCCATCAGCATTTTCGCCTCCGTTTGCGGCGTCATAGTTGTCATTGGAAGTGCAGTAGCTGATGTTATTGTGGTGAGCTCCGTTATAAATTTGCAAGCCAGAATCACCATTGTTATTTGTTTTAACATTGTACACATAATTGTAGCCGCCAATCTGGAAAACCAGGCCGCAATCCGGTGCATTTTTGATGGTCATGTTGGTAATGTTCCAGTAGCTTGCGTTCACCTTTACACCCCATCCGGATGAAATTCCAGAGCAATCTAAGGTGCCACCAGTAAAGTTAATTTTGGAGCTGGAAGTGCCGCTGGCAAGGCATTGAAGAGTGCTTGTTAATTTGATGGTGCCACTAATTGTTATGATATCGCCCGCTTTGGCATTGGCTATTGCAGTTTTCAATGCCGATTCGGTTGTTACCGTAGTGTTAGCTTGCGTTTTTGCAGCTGATTTTACACTTGCAACCTCTTGTGGTGTTGAGGTTTCCTGTTCTTTTTGACAGCTGCTTGCGCATATGGCGAGAGCCAAGGCAGCAATTCCTAAAAAATTTTTCATGTTAGGGGATTTAAATTGTTAGTAATTGTCTGTAAAACAGATAACTATTGGTTAGTTAGTTAATCAATGTTAAGCGCTTTTTTCTAATAAGTTTAATAGTTTTACAGATAAAAGTGTGCAATCGATACCGGGATCGATGACGCGAACGTTGGCATGAGGTCTAACGAAGATTAACTGCTATTTGATTGTTTTTGAGTTTATTATAGTCCTGTTGTGCACGTGGGCTAGGGCTTAAATGCAGAGAAATCGCGTTTAAAGCTGATAACCAACGTCGGACAGCGTGTAGAACGCCTGTCCGCGTTTTAAGCGGCCGCAGACAGTCGTTCTTAAACGCTGTCTGACGGTTTACTGTGACTGATTTAAACAAACCGAAGCCACTGTTAATAGTATATTTGCTGCTCAAAACCCCCACGCATGGACATCATCTTTCAATATTATAATGAAATTGTTTTAGCCTTTAAAGATTATGACGTCGATTATAAAGACGGCCAGATAATTATTGAAATTCCTGATAGCCAGAAGCCTTTCAATACACTTTGTGAAAAAGTAAACGCTTTATTACTACGCATAGCGGATACCTTGGAATCCCGGGATAAGGACGTGCTTGTTAGGGTTGTTAGAGGAAACGAGGTGAAGGATTTACTTTTACAGAAAGAATTAGGATAGGTAGAACATTGTTCATCAAAAAGCTTTCATCATTGCTGATACTTTCTTATTTAGAACTTAAGTAATTTATATTAATTATGGAAGAGGGTTTGTCATCCCGGAACCAGTGCTGAACCTGTTTCAGTATCATTTCGGGAACCCACTTGCATTATGTGAAGTATGATGAGTTGCTGAAATGAATCAGCATGACGAGGCGAATTAGAAAGGTTTCCTCACATGCTTAAACTTTATATCATGAGTAGTGGAGAATTTTTTTCAAACACAGAAGGCGGAAATGACATTAAAGAACGGAATTTCAGAACTACACTGATTTAGCTCCCCTCTGTTTTTGTCCAAAGGACTCCTTCAGAGAAGAGGGGTTGGGTAACATGAGTAGTGGAGAATTTTTTCAAACACAGAAGACGGAAATGACATTAAAGAACGAGATTTCAGAACTACACTGATTTAGCTCCCCTCTCTTTTTGTCCAAAGGATCCTTCGCAGGAGAGGAATTGGATCAATGTCATTTAAGGATTTCCAGATGCGCCGTAGGTGCAAAATGTCGGTAGAAAATTTGATTGCGAACGGTTTTGCGTGCCGTAGGTACGCTACATGGTATCGGATCTACGACACGGAATGTATAACCGTTTAATGACATTGGGGGTTGGGGGGTGAGGCTTTAATGTCATGGGTAATTTCCTGTTTTTTTTCAAAGTTGGAAAGCGGAATTTTGGAGCAAGCCTCTTAAGCTCAAGGCTTCAAAAAATATGTAACCAGATGCTTAAGGTTTTCGTTTTAAGCACATCAAGTATTGGTTGCATGCGGACTTGCGTTAATCAAGCTGGATATAAACTAACAAATTAAACCATCTAATTTCACCTTATGGTAGCTGTATCAGAGAATAGCCACGTTAAAATCGTGGCAAATTTGGCAATTTTGTTAACCCGGGTTGAGTCATTGGGAGAGAACTATCGCCCTCAGATTCAAGATTTGGCCTTAGATTCATTACAGAAGCGGCTTGAAACCGCAAAGAAAAACATGAGGAGAGTTCGGACTGCACATCAAGCCTATGGCCTGGCATTTGAAGCCCGGCGAGTAGCTTACATCGAATTATGCGGATTTAAAGAGCAACTTTTAGCTAGTTTTAGAGCTTCGGTGAATAATATTAATGAAATGGCGAAAGTGTACTCTCTGTTTCAAAAAATCAGCATGAATGTTTTGAAAGCGGCTGATACTTCTCGTGAAGCAGTGAAGATTCAGAAAGAATATGATGCCGTAAATGAGTACTTGCAGCAACTTATTCTGATGCTGGAAAGTAATTCACGATATCAAGCTTCGGCTCCCGAAATTGATGTTGCTGGGCTTAAGCAATTATATATTAAGCTTTGGGACAAAAATAACGCAGTTAAATTATCAGAAATTGCCCTCAATACGGCCCAAAGCATCCGCGATCAATTCTTATACAATCCGGTTACGGGAGTCATGGAAACCGTAAATAATGTTAAAGAGTATATCGAAAGTGATGAAGGATTCTTCGCCACAGTGTAAACGGATTTTGTCACTTACGTTAAAGTGTATGGCTTAAAGGTGGGGCTGGATTTGTGGCCTCACTTTTTTTATGGCATATAGCAAACGAGCAGGTCCGATGTATGCAATTTCAACCAGTCTTGTGCGTTTAAATTCTTGCAAAAGATTAAAATAAATCTCCGGTTATTACGTTTTTAAGAATTTGCCCTTCTTACCCCCTGTATATCTACTATCAACCGGTTTTTCTTTTTGGAAAAAAGCATTCCTCAAACGAAATTTTCCCCACTAATTAGGCATCTTTTTCTTTGGCCGGCAGCTTGCCTGCGTGAAACACGTAAAAAAAATAGGGTGATTTACCCAATTGTATGCCACCTGCACACCAGCTAATTTCATCCTAAACAATAACCCAATTAACTATGGCAATCTTAACTGAAACTGGACATGCAAAAAATGTAGGCAACTTCGGTAGTCTTTTAGTAAGCATTGATGTATTAGGTCCTGCCTACAATCCATTGTTTGAAGAGTTAAAACCCGAGCAGCTTAAAAGGTTGTACGCAAGGGCAAAATCAACTGTTCAGGGAGTTGCACTTGCTCTGCAAGTATATATCGCAGCCGTAAATGCCAGGGACAAAGCCTGGGACGGACTAGACGAGATTATTGGCAGAATCTTGGCCATTCGCCAGACAGCCGTCGATAGTATCGAAGAGATTGAACAGATAACAGCGCTTGTGAATGAAATAAAAGGAGTGGACGTGCCGGCTGATGCAAAAATTATGTTGCAGCAAATGGTTAAGTTCAACATTTCGTTGTCCCTTAGCTCATATATAGAAAGACTAGAAAGTTTTGCAAAGCTTATTAAGATTTTAGAGTCTTCTTACAATTCGCCCGAAGAACAATTAATAGTAGAATCTTTGCACTCGATGCACACAAGCTTGACTGCTCGAAATCTTAGTGTAAAATTAGCTGAAGCCGCATTAAACACTGCAAGGGCTAACCGAAACCAATTGTTATATTCACCAGAAAACGGCCTTGTTGCCGTAGCCAACAAAGTTAAAGCTTATATCGGCCAAGCTTTAACTCAGGTAAGCCCACAGTATACACAGATTTTAGGTACTTCTTTTTCAAGTATCGAAACATTTTCCTAAACCATTTCACAAACAGGTTGCAGCAGTACGGGTGCTGCAACCTTGTTTTTCCCTCCTACGGAAGCTCTAAAAACTCCATATAACCCTCCCTCTTTATCCAAAGGACCCCATCGTCCCTAGGACTCCTTTGGAGGAGGATACCTGTCCCGGGAATTGGGGAAGGGATAGGGATGAGGCTAAAAAAAGCTGTTTTTAGAGGTTCCTTCTAGCCTTTCTTTAAGCCTCCTCCTTATCGTAGAGCCTGCCTTTTTTCCTTTTCATTATCCGGTCACTTATTTTAGCAATTCTCTGTTTGCTATGTCCCCTATTATTCATTGCTTGAAATTGACATTATCCTTCCCCAATCGGATTTTCTATCCAAAAAACTAAGATTTTGGTTGAAAAACGCTGCTCTGATTTAAAAAGGGCTTTTTTCTACAAATATTTTTGCCGGATTGTGTTTCTGTAATCAAAAAAACATTTTTGGTGATTTTTTTTTAAATAATTAAAACAAATAATATAAATTCGTGACGTTATTTAATGATTTACTAATCAGAATAGTAAAAATAAAACAAAATAGATCAAACGGATAAAAAATGGCAGCAAAATTAGAGTACATCTGGCTTGATGGGTATAAACCAACTCAAAGCCTTCGTAGCAAAACAAAAATTGAAAAAGATTTTAGCGGAAAATTAGAGGATTGCCCAATGTGGAGCTTTGATGGTTCATCAACTGAACAAGCACCAGGTGGTTCTTCTGACTGTCTTTTAAAGCCAGTTTTTATTTGCCCTGATCCTCAGCGTAAAGAAGGTTATTTGGTAATGTGTGAGGTATTAAATGCTGACGGTACCCCACATGAATCAAACGGACGTGCAACAATCGAAGACGGTGATAACGATTTCTGGTTCGGTTTCGAGCAAGAATACTTCCTTTGGGATAACGAAACTAACAAACCTCTAGGTTTCCCGGCAAACGGATACCCAGCGCCACAAGGCCCTTACTACTGTTCAGTAGGTGCTGCAAACGCTTACGGAAGAGAGATTGTTGAAGAGCACTTAGACGTATGTTTAGAAGCTGGCTTAAACGTTGAAGGTATAAATGCTGAGGTTGCTGCTGGCCAGTGGGAATTCCAGATCTTTGCTAAAGGTGCACAAGAAGCTGGTGACCAAATCTGGATCGGCCGTTATTTGTTAGAAAGAATCGGTGAGAAATACGGAGTATCAATCAACTGGCATTGCAAACCTCTAGGTCAATTAGACTGGAATGGTTCTGGTATGCACGCTAACTTCTCAAATACATTATTAAGAACTGCTGGTAGCGAAGAAACCTTCAAAAAAGTTTGCGAAGCATTCCGTCCGGTAGTAAAAGAGCACATCGATGTTTATGGTGCAGATAACGACCAGCGTTTAACTGGTAAACACGAAACTGCTTCTATCCACGATTTCTCTTACGGAGTTTCTGACCGCGGTGCTTCTATCCGTATCCCAGTTCAGGTTCCTAAATGGGGTTGGAAAGGTTACTTAGAAGATCGTCGTCCTAACTCTGCGGCAGATCCTTATAAAGTAGCTGCTCGTATCATCAAGACTGTTAAATCTGTTCAGGCTTAATCTAACAGGTAACAAATATTAAATCCCGGAAATAGTACATTCCCGGGATTTTTTATTTCAGGCCCTTGTATTTTAAGTAGTCGCCTTCAGGTATCAAAACTAAGCCATCCTCCTTAAGTATATAGAGATAAACCCAGCACCGTAATTTTCCTTCGTTGGTTTCAATCTCAATAGTATCCCTTTTATACTCACAGTTAGCGCTGCCTATTCCTTCATAATAATCTAAGCGCTGTAAAACCTCCGGCATATGGTTTATGGAAACAACTGTCCCATGTACAAAAGACTCAGAGTTGGGCAGGTAAACAGCACCGGGATATTGTCCTAGATCATACAGTTTTCCACTAAATTTTCCTTGCGAAATTATTTTGCTATTCTTGCTCAGGTAGTCAGCAAATTCATTCCCGGGTTGGAGCAAAGTTCCATAAACAAATAAGAGTTTATTGTCATTATTCATATACTGGGGGAGCTAAATTTAATTTCAAATTTGCGAAAACATCATTTGGATTTACCATCCCAAAATCAATTATATTTAGTCTTCATCAGTTCATAGCAAAATAAATAGCGCATTAATGGATAAGCAAGAGATCGTCAGGTACTTAAAAGATAAAGACATCAGTAAGATTAAATTTGCTTTCGCAGATATTGACGGTGTTTTACGTGGTAAGATAATAAATAGTAAGAAGTTTATTGATGGCTTAGAAACCGGCTATGGATTTTGCGATGTGGTTTTTGGCTGGGACAGCAGTGATGAGCTGTACGGCGAAGTAGATATTACCGGTTGGCATACAGGTTTTCCAGATCAGTTATGCAGGATAGACCTCGCTACTTTAAGAAACATTCCATGGCAAGATAATCTCACATTTTTTCTAGCTGATTTTAGCAAAGCCGATGGAAATGATTTGCCTGCCTGCCCCAGAAGCCTATTAAAGCGTATAGTTAAAGATTGCGAAGCTCTGGGTTTTCATCCCGAATTTGCACAGGAATTTGAGTGGTTTAATTTTAGGGAGACGCCAGAAAGCCTACATAATAAAGAGTTTACAAAATTGTCGCCACTAACTCCGGGGATGTTTGGCTATTCAATATTACGAACCTCGCTTTATGATGATTTCAATACAGCCCTGTTTGATCTTCTTAAGCAGTTTAACGTTGGGCTGGAAGGCCTGCATACAGAAACTGGCCCTGGTGTATATGAAGCTGCTATTGCCCACGATGAGGCGCTTAATGCCGCGGATAAGGCGGTGTTACTAAAAACAGCCGTGAAGGAAATTGCTTACAAACACGGAATCATGGCTACGTTTATGGCAAAGTGGAATTCTGCGCTGCCTGGATGCAGCGGGCACATACACCAAAGCCTTTGGAGTAAGGACAAAAGTGAGAACCTGTTCTACAATGCCGAAAGCTCTGATAAGATGAGCGACTTAATGAAGCATTACCTTGCGGGCCAGCTTTATTGCCTCCCATATATTTTACCGATGTATGCGCCTACTATTAACAGTTATAAGCGCTTGGTTGAAGGGGCCTGGGCACCAACAACCCTTACTTGGGGGGTTGAAAATCGCACTACGGCACTGCGCGTTATAAATACCTCGCCTAGTTATACACGCCTGGAAACCCGGGTTCCGGGGGCTGATAGTAACCCTTACCTCGCAATTGCTGCGGCCTTGGCTTCTGGCTTATATGGAATAAAACATAAATTGGCATTGGAAGCCCCTGCAACTGTAGGAAATGCATATTGTGATAAAGGCTGCGGAAAATTATCTGCTAATCTTTTCGATGCTGCCGTTGCCATGCAAAATTCGGATTTGGCAAAGGAACTGTTTGGCGATTCATTTGTTAAACATTTTACCGCAACCCGCTTATGGGAATGGAAGCAATTTTCGAAACAAGTTACAGATTGGGAGTTAAAAAGATACTTTGAAATTATCTAAGCCGATTACACACACTTTATATAATGGACTATTCGCTTATAATAAAAAAAGCATGGAAAGAGTACGACCCTACTAAAATCATTCAAAAAATCGAAGATATTAGTGCAATGGTGTCAACTAACCATGTTTTCAGGGTTACGTTTGAAGATGAAGATATTGTAATTGCCAAGTTATCCTATTTTGGCAAGTATGAGCACTTTAAGGAGGATCACCGAATCATTCACTCTCTTGCCAATAATCTTCTTTATCCGTTTGAAAATGTACTTGCTAAATCACTTTTAAAAGATAATCGGGTTTTTACCTATAGATATAAAAAGGCCAAAACGGATGCCTGGGTGGTATTTTACAATCCGGTTCGGGTACAGGAAAGATTGCCACGAAGGCTAAACGAGGACCAGATCAGAAAGTTAGGGGAGCAGATAGGGCGTTTTCATAAGGCTTGTTCAAAAGTTAAGAATATTCCTAAGTCTTCAAAAACGCTCAGGACGGATATTAATGTCCTGCTCAAACAACTCAGCCGAAAAACACAAAAGCGCTTTGACGATACACAAAAGGAAGTATTGCGATACCATTGTGACCAGTTTCTGGTAAATAGGTTAAAACTCAAGGCTGACGCTTTTGAATCTATTCCCGTATTTATAGACTGGAATATTGGAAATTTTTCGGTAACGCCTAATATGAAGTTGTATTCCCGCTGGGATTACGACTGGTTCAGGATGAGTACACGGATGATGGATTTTTACTTTTTTAGCAGGGTTGTCTCAGATATAGGCGATAGGACGGTTTTCAGCTATGTTATTACTCCCATGATGGAGGAGCGGTTTTTTATCTTCCTTCAGGAATATCATAAGGTAAATCCGCTAACTTCCAATGAAGTTAAATTTATGAAGGAGGTTTATCGCTTTTTTATCCTCAACTATGTGATTAAAGATGGGGCCTACTTTTTTACAGAACATTATGCCCAAAAACTTCAGGCAGAAGCCTTTGATATTTATCTACCTTCCATAGAACGCGATTTTGATGCTAAAGTGATTTTGGAAGCATTAAAGCTGAGGTAATTCCATTAATTGTTTCTGATGCTTTATCTTTGTCGCCCACATGATTCAGCTTTCAAAATTTAAATCAGTTGTAGATAATTATAAAATTATTTTTTTCGATGCTTTTGGGGTTTTGAAAAACTATAAGGGGTTGGTTCCAGGTATTGAAGAAACCTTCAATTATATTTCAAGCACAGGTAAGGAATTCTACATAGTTACTAACGACGCTTCTCGTAGCCCTATACAGTTAGCTGAATCATATCATAGGCAAGGATTGTATGCAATTACGGCTGACCGTATTGTGTCCTCAGGGATGTTAGCCAAAGAATACCTCGACTTAAAGGTGCACACTGGTATCGTAGCTTATCTTGGCACACCGAATTCTGCCCATTATATCGATGCTTCAGACCTGCATACTTTGCCAGTAAGTGCTATCGACGAAAGTAATATCGATCAGGTAAGTGCATTGGTTTTTTTGGATGATGAGGGTTTTGACTGGTTTAAAGACCTTAATAAAGCAATTAACCTTATCAGAAAAAAGCCAATACCCGTTATTGTGGCAAATACGGATTTTTCTTACCCAGTAACTAAAAATGAGGTGTCTGTGGCTGCGGGAGGGCTGGCAAGTATGATAGAAACCATTGTCGGCCGTAAGTTTATCAGGTTCGGCAAGCCCGATTCTCAAATGTTTATGTTTGCATACGACTTAATTCGGGAACGGATGCCGGCAACCAAGAAAGATATAATTATGGTTGGCGATACCTTGCATACCGACATATTGGGAGGAAATAAGTTTGGTTTGGACACCGTGCTGGTTTTAAGTGGCAACACACTATCCGGCGAAGCCGAAACCAGGATTAACTCCACGGGAATTGTCCCAACATATATCTGCGAGTCCGCAATTGTACATGGAAGGTGATTGAAATTTCTTATCCCAAAATCACCGGTTAAATAACGGCGTTCGCCGAGTGCTCAGGCATCTTTGCCTAATAGTGATTGTAGTGGAGGGGCTTGCGTGGTAATTTTAATTAACGTAATTAAAAAGCCATGACAACTGTTCATACCTTCATTATAGCTACCTTGTTGCTTATCGCCCTTGTGTTAAAACAGTCTGTAAGCCAGCGAGATAAGAGTGGTCAAAAGCAGGCGTTTTCAATATTGGGGCAATAAAACCTGCATGAGCAAAAGCTCACAAACGGCGATGAAAGTAGCAAGCAGG
>CBIHNR010000017.1:0-47396 GCA_966211215.1 uncultured Pedobacter sp. | reverse complement strand
GCGATGTAGTAACGGTAACTGGAACAGCCAACTACGATGACAAAAACGTAGGCACCGGCAAAACCATCACTGTAAACAGTTTTGTATTAGCCGGGGCGCAGAAAGACAATTACAGCTTGGCTACGCTTTCAGCAACTACAACCGGAGCGATCACCGCTAAGTCCATTACTTTAGCCCTGAATGCCACGCCGGCAATTACTAAAGTATACGATGGAACAACCTCAGCAACTTTAGCAGCTGGCAACTACAGCTTAACCGGAGTAGAATCAGGCGATGTAGTAACGGTAACTGGAACAGCCAACTACGATGACAAAAACGTAGGCACTGGCAAAACCATCACTGTAAACAGTTTTGTATTAGCAGGAGCGCAGAAAGACAATTACAGCCTGGCTACGCTTTCAGCGACAACTACAGGCGCGATCACTGCTAAACCGATCACTTTAGCTCTGAATGCCACACCTGCTATCACTAAAGTGTACGATGGTACAGCCTCGGCAGCACTTGCTACAAGCAACTATAGCTTAAGTGGTGTTGTAAGTGGAGATGTATTGAGCGTAAGCGGAACTGCGGTTTATGACAATAAAAATGTGGGTACAGTTAAAGCTATAACAGCAAATGCTTTTGCACTTGCCGGCGCAGATAAGGATAATTATAACCTGACAACTGCCAGTGCAGGTACAACAGGAAGTATTACTCAAAAAGCCCTTACAATCACAGCCGACAACAAAGAGAAGTTCCAGGGCTTGCCATTGCCAGTGTTTACTGCAACTTATGGCGGTTTTATTACCGGAGAGTCAAGTACTGTGTTAAGTGCCCAGCCAAGCTTTTCCACAACGGCAACTGCTAACTCGCCACAGGGAACTTACCCGATTATAGTTAGCGGGGCAACTGCTGCCAACTACAGCATCTCTTTTGTAAATGGCGTGTTGACTGTTAAACCAGGTTATCCAACAGGTTTAAGCTTTGCGGCAACCACTATTTACGAGAACTCGCCTGCTGGAACATTAGCCGGAACCTTAAGTTCAACTTCCGATGATCCGACTACTACATTCGCTTATTCATTGGTAAGTGGAACCGGAGATACAGATAATGCTAAGTTTAGCATTGTGAACAATGAGTTGAGAACAAGCGCTCCGCTAAACTTTGAAGAGAAAGCAAGTTATAGTGTAAGGATTCGTACAACGGCTCAAAACAGTCTGTTAGCGTTAGACAAAGAGTTTAGCATTACGCTCAACAACGTAAACGAACAGCCTACATTAAACGACATCGCCGCCCAAACAATCTGCTACACAACAGCCCAGCAAACAGTTGCATTGAACGGAATTTCGGCTGGCCCTGATGCGAACCAGACAACTACTGTTTCGGTAAGCTCAACGAACAATGCTCTGTTTAAATCATTAACCGTAACTCAGGCAACTGGAGGAAATGCACAGGTGAGGTATACTATTACCGACGGTGCTTCTGGCAATGCGGTGGTAAATGTAATGGTTACAGATAATGGGGGAACAGCGAACGGCGGACTAAATACCATCCTTAAGAGTTTCGTTCTCACAGTTAATCCGCTACCGGTAGCTGCCATTACCGCAAATAAGAGCACCACAATTTCTAAAGGCGATGTGCTGGTGTTAACCGCTACTGGTGGAACGAACTATCAGTGGGATAACGCTAACGGTATACTAAGTGGACAAAACAACCACAACCTGACTGTCCGCCCTTCTGAAACCACAACTTATCGTGTTCGGGTGAGCAATGCAAATAGTTGCGAAAGCTGGGCAGAAATTACTGTTGAAGTGTTGAATGATTACCAGCTTATAAAAGGAACCAACATTCTAACTCCGAATGGTGATGGAGTGAACGATAATCTGGTAATAAGAAATCTTGATCTGTATCCTAACAATGTGGTTAAGATTTTTGATAGGGCAGGAAGGCTACTTTACTCGAAAGCCAACTACAACGATGAATGGAATGGTACTTTTAATGGTTCGCCATTGGCAGAAGACACCTATTACTACATTGTTGATTTTGGCGGTAATAAGCCGAAAATAAAAGGTTTCGTAACTATTGTGAGGGATTAAGAAAATGAGAAGCATTATGAATAAGATATTAAGCAAATCAGGGAAATACCTTTTCCTGATTTTAATAGGAACTTTGGCAATAAGTGAAGCAAAAGCTCAATTAAACCCTTTAAGTGCCATCTATTTTCAAAACCAATATCTGTCCAACCCGGCAATGGCTGGCATCGAAGAAGGGCTTTTGATTGATTTGGCTTACAGAAAGCAGTGGTCTTCTATGCCAGGCGCTCCGGTTACCCAATCGATTACTGCAGCCTATAACAACGGGAAAAAAGTGGGCCTGGGGGTAAGCGCTTTCAATGAAGAAGCGGGATTGCTTAAGCGAACAAGGGTAATGGGAACTTACGCTTACCACCTACCTCTAAATGGCGAAGGTTCTAAGTTGAGTTTTGGTATCTCACTAGGCTTTATGGATCAGCGTATCGAAAATGGAGACATTGATGGAAACCCAAATGATAGGGCATTGGGTAACTATCGCCGCGAGACTTATATAGATGGCGATTTCGGTGCTGCTTTTACAAGTAAAGGTTTGAACGTTCAGATGGCCTTACCAAACCTTAAATACGTAATGAAAAAAGATGAACAGGTAAACGGTGCTGTAGATCGGTCAACCTTCTTTTCGAGCGTGAGTTATAAATTCATTTTAGCAACAGGTGAAGACGGCGTTGGATTGGAGCCTAAGGTTTGTTTCAGGGAAGTACAGAACTTTAAAAACCTGTTAGATATAGGTGCCAATTTAACTCTTGCTAATAATAAGGTGAACGTACTTGGAATGTATCACTCGTCCAGAAGCGCAACTATCGGAATGGGTGTAAAGTGCTCGCCGGCATTCCATATAAATGGGCTGTATACTTCACAGGCTTCTGAAATACGATCCTTCATCAACGGAAATTTTGAGATAAACCTTAAACTTAACGTTTCTAAACTTAGGCTCTAAAGCTAAAGTAACCAGCAAAGAAAAGCCCCCTCGCATATTGCCTGGGGGCTTTTTGTCACATATGGCGGGATAGCTTTTTTCAAAAGAAACACTAAAAGAAAGAAGAGTTGAAGTAGTTCCCGCGTTATCAAAGTGAAGGCCTCGCAACAAGCCGTCCCCCAGATTTATATCATAGGTAGTGGGGGATTTTTTTCAAACACAGAATGCGGAAATGACATTAAAGAACGAGGTTCCAGAACTACCACTGATTTAGCTCCCCTCTCTTTTTGTCCAAAGGACTCCTTTAGAGGAGAGAGGTTGGGGGTGAGGCTTTTATATCATAGGTAGTGGGAGATTTTTTTCAAAACACAGAAGATCGAATAAAACGCCCTCGCTTTTGTCCAAAGGACTCCTTCAGAGGAGAGGGTTGCGGTGAGGCATGGCCTTGCGCATTCCCCCAAAAGCATTCTGCATAGCTTATAAAGCCTTCTTTTAGGCCTGCTAAACACGTTTTTTGGCAAGTTGTTTGGCATTCCGCCGCAGGAAAAAGTAACTGCAGTTCCAAACATTTTTACTTAGACTCGCATTTTATTGCAGTATGAAAAAAACGGTGAGTGCTGCAAAAACTGTAAGAACGATATATCCTGGCGACCCTTATCCACTCGGAGCAATCTGGGACGGAGAAGGAGTGAACTTCTCCGTGTATGCAGAAAATGCCACAGGAGTGGAACTTTGTTTATTCGACAGTGGCGAGAAATTGAATGAGGAGCGAATTCCCGTGAAGGAGCGCTCGCACCATGTTTGGCACGTTTATTTGCCGGATGTGGTGCCTGGACAGTTATATGGCTATCGGGTTTATGGCCCTTATGAGCCTGAAAATGGGCATCGCTTTAATCCTAATAAGCTCCTGCTGGACCCTTATGCTAAAGCAATAAATGGCACTGTACAATGGCATGATTCATTATTTGCATACGAAATCGGAAGCTCAGACGGCGACCTTAGCTTTAGTGACAGCGATAGTGCCCCATACATTCCTAAAAGTGTTGTTATTGACCATCGGTTCGATTGGGAAGGCGATATCAAACCAAAATTATCCTACCATAAAACGATAATTTATGAGGCGCATGTAAAGGGCTTTACTCAACTTCATCCGGATATCCCGAAAGAAATACGGGGCACTTATGCCGCCATTGGACACCCCGTGACCATTGACTACCTTAAGCGCCTTGGGGTAACTGCGATCGAACTCCTGCCTGTTCACCAGTTTGTAAAAGACCGCTACCTGGAAGAAAGAGGTTTGAGCAACTTCTGGGGATATAACACCATAGGCTACTTTGCTCCCGATGTAAGGTATTCTGGCAGTGGTAACCTTGGAGGGCAGGTCATCGAATTTAAAACGATGGTTAAAGAGCTGCATAAAGCAGGAATAGAAGTAATTCTGGATGTGGTTTATAATCATACGGCGGAGGGCAATGAAAACGGGCCAACACTGTGTTTCAGGGGCATTGATAACGCTTCCTATTATCGCTTAACAGAAGATAATAAGCGTTATTATATGGATTATACCGGCTGCGGAAATACACTGAATGCAAATTTGCCAAGTGTGTTGCGGCTAATTATGGACAGTCTTCGCTACTGGATTGTGGATATGCACGTTGATGGGTTTCGGTTCGACCTTGCTGCCACTCTTGCCAGAGAATTGCACGAGGTAAACCAATTAAGTGCCTTTTTTGATATTATACACCAGGATCCCACCATCTCGCAGGTGAAGTTAATTGCCGAACCCTGGGATGTTGGAGAAGGAGGATACCAGGTAGGTAAATTTCCGCCGGGATGGGCTGAGTGGAATGGCAAATACCGTGACTGTATTCGCGATTACTGGCGGGGCGCAGACAGCGTTCTTGCAGAGTTTGCCGAACGCTTTACCGGAAGCTCCGATTTGTACAAGGAGGATTACCGGCGCCCAACCGCAAGTATAAATTTTATTACCGCACATGATGGCTTCACCCTGCATGACCTTGTTTCATACAATGACAAGCATAACGAAGCAAATGGCGAAGATAACAACGATGGAGAAAACCATAACCGCTCCTGGAACTGTGGCGAAGAAGGTTATACCGAAAATCCGGAGATAATCGAACTTCGCAATAAGCAGAAGAGAAACTTCCTGGCAACACTTTTCTTATCGCAGGGAGTGCCGATGCTGGTTGCCGGAGATGAAGCGGGCCGCACTCAAGGAGGCAACAATAATGCCTACTGCCAGGATAACGAAATCTCATGGTTTAACTGGGAAGAAGCAGATCCCGATTTGTTGCGCTTTTGCCAGGACTTAATCCACCTTCGCAAAAACCACCCCACTTTCCGTCGCCGCCGCTGGTTTAAAGGCCAGCCAATAAGGGGTATTGGACTGGAAGACATTAACTGGTTTTTACCAGAGGGGACAGAAATGCCCGACGAAAACTGGAACCACGATTTCGCAAAGTCGCTTGCAGTCTTTTTAAATGGGCGTGGTATTAGAACCGTAGGGCCCAGAGGTGAGATAATTGTAGACGACCACTTTTATGTGATTTTTAACGCGCATTGCGAGCCAATTAAATATGTATTGCCGCCAGAAAAGTATGGTAAGAAATGGATTAAAGTTCTAGATACACATAGCGGTTTTCTGGATGATGATAAAGGTGGTGATGTATACCTGGCTAAACATAAAATTGTAGTAGAAAGCCGTTCCGTAGTACTGCTGAAACAGCCATTAACCAGTAACAAGTATGACTCAAATTGATATTAAAACAAGGCGCCTCGGCGTAAATTTTAATAACGAAGGCTTGGCTGAAGTAAACCTGTGGGCTCCAAAAGCAAAGAAGGTTGAATTGCTTTTAAAAGATAATGGCAATAAAATATCGCTTAACAGCAATGAAAAGGGCTACTGGTATACGCTTACCGACAATATTAAGCCAGGGGCAAAATATATGTTTACGCTGGATGCTGAAAAGGATAGGCCCGACCCAGCGTCGCTTGCCCAGCAAGACACGGTTCATGGGGCATCGGTTGCTATCGACTTAAATTCCTTTAAATGGGATGATGAGGGCTGGCAGAATATTGCCCTTGAAAATTACATCATCTATGAGCTGCACACCGGTACTTTTACGCCCGAAGGAACTTTTGCAGCGATTGAAAGCAAGCTCGATTACTTACTTGAACTTGGCATTAATGCCATTGAGATAATGCCGGTCGCTCAATTCCCGGGCGGGCGAAACTGGGGTTACGATGGAGTTTTACCTTTTGCTGTACAAAATACCTACGGAGGAGCTCATGCCTTGCAACAGCTGGTAAATGCCTGCCATCAAAAAGGAATAGCCGTGATTTTGGATGTAGTTTACAATCATTTAGGCCCCGAAGGAAACTATATGGCAGATTTTGGGCATTTTTTTACCTCTAAATACCATACGCCATGGGGTGATGCCATAAATTTTGACGATGCATACAGTGATGAAGTGCGCCGGTTCTTCATAGAAAATACATTGATGTGGTTCCGGGATTTTCACATTGACGCCCTTCGCTTCGACGCCGTTCATGCCATAAAAGATTTCAGTACAACGCATATACTAAAAGAAATAAAGCAGCATGTAGATAAACTGATGAAGTTTACAGACAGGGCTCACTATCTTATTGTTGAACTGGATTTGAACGATAACCGTTACATCAACAGCCTGTCTGAGCAAGGTTACGGAATGGATGCCCAGTGGATTGACGAGTTTCACCACGCATTGCGGGTTACTTGTGGACAAGAAAAGCATGGCTATTATGCCGATTTTGAAGGTTTGCCACATCTGGCTAAGGCGTATCAGGATGCGTATGTATACGACGGGCAATACTCACCACACAGGCATAAAAACTTTGGAGTAAAAGTAAAAGACAATCCTGGAAAGCAGTTTATTGTGTTCTCGCAAAACCACGACCAGGTTGGCAATCGTATGCTGGGCGAAAGGCTGAGTTCCCTTGTAAATTTCGAAACGCAAAAGCTTATGGCTGCGGCAGTATTGCTTAGCCCCTATCTGCCGCTGCTTTTTATGGGAGAAGAATGGGCTGAGCCTAATCCTTTTTTATACTTTGTTAGCCATACCGATAAGCAATTGGCAGACGCAGTCCGTAAAGGCAGAAAAGAAGAATTTGCTGATTTTCATGCAAAAGGTGAGGCTCCCGACCCGGTTGCAGAAGAAACTTTTAAAAACTCGAAGTTGCAGTGGCATTTATTGCAGCAAGATCCACATAAAAATCTATTCAGCTATTACCAGAAGTTGATAGCGTTACGAAAAACGCATCCCGTATTAAAAAAACTTAACCGAAAGCAATTGGATGTGAAGCATGACGTTGAAACACAAACCTTGATATTGCACCGCTGGGATGAAGATTTAGACATTATTTGCCTGATGAATTTCTCGGCATCTAAACAAACTATAGAAATGCCTTTCTACAGCGAGCAATGGCACAAAATCTTCGACTCGGGCGCCGAAGAGTGGGGCGGCAAGCATGGTGAGCCTGAATATACCGCCAGCGACTCGCACATCACACTTCAGCCCCAGTCTGTTGTTGTTTACGAAAGCAGCGAGATTCAGGCATCCTGAGTAATGAACTTTTGGAAAACGAAAAATAGAGATGACATCTGGGGATCTGCAGGTTGACGCGCTTGTCATTCTGAGTAAAGAGCTTTACAAAAAGCAAAATATGGTGATGACATCTGGCGATATGCAGGCTAATGCGCTTTGTCCTTCCGAGTAGACAGCTTTTCTTGCAAAAAGCAGAACATAGTGATGACATTTAGCACAATACCGGTTAGCCCGCTTTGTCATCTCGAGTAAAGAGCTTTACAAAAAAGCAAAATATGGTGATGACATCTGGCGATATGCAGGCTAACACGCTTTGTCATTCCGACGATAGGAGGAATCCTAAAGCGCTTTGTTATGCGTATTGCCTAAGATCTCTCCTATTGTCGAGATGACAAAGTCTCATATTTTAAAATGCTTAAAAATGAGCTGGTTGTAAATTATGTCGTTATAACTCGGAGAGAACTTAAAGCGCTCAAAATTATGGGTGCCTAAGATATCTCGTAGAGATGACAGAGTTTCATAACCTTAATACCTTGATAGAAAACCTCCTATGAACAACCCTATATCTACCTATCGATTACAATTTCATAAAGAATTCACCTTTCAGGATTTTGAAAAAATTATCCCCTACCTAAAAAAGCTGGGAATAGGGACAATCTACGCCTCGCCCATTTTTCATTCTGTGCCTGGCAGTACCCACGGCTATGATGGGCTAAACCCTCATCAAGTAAATCCGGAAATAGGGAATGAAACGCAGCTAAGGGCATTGAGCCGGGAACTAAAGGAAGAAGGCATTGCCTGGCTGCAAGACATTGTGCCAAACCATATGGCTTTCCATCCGGACAATCAATGGCTGGCAGATGTGCTCGAAAAAGGCAAGCAATCTCTCTACGCCCCATTCTTCGATATTTTATGGGATAGGCCGCCGATAATGGCTCCCTTTCTCGGCTCTAGCCTCGATGATGCAGTAAAAAATGGAGAATTAAGCCTGTGCTATAAGGATGGGCGGTTGGTTGTTAGCTATTTTGAAAGCTCTTATCCTCTCAATTTTCATGCTTACCTGTATGTCTTAAGCCAGGTGCAGAACCAAAATGAAGCAATTAAAGAGTTAGTAATCCAGCTGAAAGAGATACATCAGGTAGAAGGCCCTAAGCAATATTCAGAACAATGGCATGAATTCAGGCTCCAGCTGGCTTCTCTTCTTAATAATCAGGATATAAGGAAGGCGATAGATGCCCAGTTAAATGCCATAAGTAGCAATCCGGAGGACTTGTTAGCCCTGATGGCTGGTCAGCATTATCGATTATGCCATTGGCAAGAAACCGATAGTACGATCAACTTCAGGCGCTTTTTTACTGTTAATGGCTTGATATGCCTAAATATACAAGGTGACCAGGCATTCGATCATTTTCATGCATACATAAAACAATTAACTGATGAAGGCATTTTTCAGGGACTTCGTGTCGACCATATTGACGGCTTATATGATCCAGGTAAATACCTTAGAAAACTTCGGCAACTGGCTGGAGATAGCACTTATATGGTGGTTGAAAAGATCCTGGAGCCGGGCGAACAGCTTCCCAAATGGCCCGTGCAAGGCAATACTGGTTACGATTTCCTGGCGATAGTAAACAACCTTTTTACTAATGCCGAAAAACAGAAAGAATTCACCCGGTTCTACGAGAAGTTAACGGGCAACTCTAAATCTATACACCAACAGATTCACGACAAAAAAGCATACATCCTTAAGAATTACATGCAGGGAGAGCTTGAAAACTTATGCCAGCTTTTCTTAGGTTTAGGCCTTTCAGGTGCAGTCAACACCTTAAATGCCAACAATTTAAAAGATACGCTTGGCGAGTTCCTGGTCCACACGCCGGTTTACCGCTATTATGGCAGCCAATTTCCGCTGAATGAAACCGAGCAACAGGATATTGCAAACATTCTTAAGCAGATAAAAAAGCACCGTGGCGATTTAATTGATGAAATATTGCTCCTTGAGAATGCCTTACTACAAAAGCCTCTACAGGGAAACGAACAGTATAATGCAAACATTGGAATGTTTTACCAGCGCCTTATGCAATTTACCGGCCCCTTAATGGCCAAAGGTGTTGAAGATACGTTGATGTACACTTGTAACCGCTTTATAGGGCATAATGAGGTGGGCGATTCCCCCGAAGCCTTTGGTTTAAGTATAGAGGAGTTTCATAAAATGATGTCGGCTCGGCAAAGGGATTGGCCTCTTTCGATTAATGGCACATCAACGCACGATACCAAGCGTGGCGAAGACGTAAGGGCCAGGTTAAATGTCCTTAGCGATCTTCCAGATGACTGGTTCGAGGCGGTAGCACTGTGGCACTACGTTAATCAGCCTCTAAAGCAGAATAGCTCGCCAGATGTAAACGACGAATATTTTATCTATCAAACCCTAATTGGAGCATATCCATTTCCGGGGCAGGAAGACGATAATTTTGAAGCCCGGATTCAGGCATATCTGGAAAAAGCGCTTCGTGAGGCAAAAGAAAATTCCGGCTGGACACAGCCTAATGAAGGATATGAAACTGCTGCTAAAAACTTCGCGGTAGCATTATTAAATAAAGAGAAGCCCTTTTGGAAACATTTTGAGTCATTGCAGAGAAGGATTGCCGATTATGGTATAATTAATTCGCTGGCACAGGTGCTGCTTAAGTTTACATGCCCTGGCTTGCCCGATGTATACCAGGGTTGCGAACTCTGGGACTTAAGCCTGGTAGATCCTGACAATAGAAGGCCCGTTGACTTTGGAAAGCGTGCTGAATGGCTAAATGAGCTCACATCTGGAAACATTGCCCCGGAAGACTTGCTTAAACAGCTTTGGGAAAGCCGTTATACAGGCAAAATAAAGCTTTGGTTAACTCATCAATTATTTAATGAACGTAAGTCAGAAAAAGAAGTATTCGAAAAAGGCGAATATATCCCCTTGAAAGTAAAGGGCCGTTTTAAGGAGAATGTGCTTGCTTTTGCCAGGCTCCACAAGCGGACATGGTATGTAACTGTAGTCCCTTTGCACCTGGCATCACTTTGTAAACAACAGAAAACCAGCTATTCTAACATTAAATGGAAGCAAACCCGGGTTGTCTTGCCAAAGGATGCACCGGAAGTAGCTGAAAACGTTTTCTCAAAGGCAAAGTCGAAAATTAGCCGGGAAATTTTGATAGATGATATTTTCGGGCAACTGCCCATTGCCCTCTTGAAGCTTAAACAACCTGTTAACAGCAGAAGCGCGGGCATTTTACTGCATATTACATCCTTACCCTCTTCTTTCGGACTTGGCGACATTGGCCCTGAAGCCAAAGCGTTTGCCGATTTTTTATATAGAAGCAAACAAAAGTATTGGCAGATATTACCACTTAGCCCTACCGAAGCCGGACAAGGATATTCGCCTTACAGCGCTTTATCAACAATGGCCGGCAATACACTCTTAATAAGCCCGGAGCGCTTGGCTGAAGCTGGCTTGCTGGATAAAAAAGTTTTAAAAAAATATTATCTGCCGCAAAATGCGGTTGCTGCATTTGTTGAGGCAGAAAAGAATAAAGACGAAATCTTTGATAAAGCTTACAGCAATTTCCTCTCGGGAAGTTTTGAAGCTTTACAAAAAGAATTTAATGAATTTTTGCAATCAGAGGCCTACTGGTTAGATAGCTATGCTTTATATATTGCGCTTAAGCTTCATCATGGAGGGCTACCCTGGTACCAGTGGAAAAAGGAGTACAGGTTGCGTGACCTGGCAGATTTATCCACATTCGAAGCTCGACAGCAGTATATCATCAATAAAACCAAGTGGTTACAATTTATCTTCAAAAAACAATGGAACGAATTAAAATCATATTGTAACGGCCTGGGGATTCAAATTTTCGGCGATTTGCCATTTTACGTGAGTTATGATTCCGCCGATGTTTGGGCTAATCCAGAAATATTTAGTTTGGATGAAGAAGGCAGGCGGATAGGCGTGGCAGGTGTGCCGCCTGATTATTTCAATGATAATGGACAGCTTTGGGGCATGCCCGTTTTTAAATGGGATGTTTTAAAGGCTCAGGGATATCAATGGTGGATTGCCCGTATACGCAAAAACATGGAATTATTCGATGTCCTTCGTTTAGACCATTTTCGGGCTTTTTCTTCTTATTGGGAAGTGTCGGCAACAGAAGAAACGGCAAAGAATGGCGAGTGGAAACCAGGCCCCGCGTCTGATTTCTTCAAAACACTTGAAAAGGAGCTAGGTAAGCTACCCTTCATTGCCGAAGACCTGGGAGATATTGACCAACCTGTTTACGACTTAAGGGACGAATTTAATTTGCCCGGGATGAAGGTGCTTCAATTTGCCTTCGGAGATAACATGCCCGAATCGGTTGATATACCTCATAATTATGGCAGCAACTTCTTCGCCTATACTGGAACCCACGACAATAACACCAGTCGCGGTTGGTACAAGCAGGAAGCAGATAATAAATTAAAAGAGCGTTTCCTGGATTATACTGGAGTTGAAACAAAGGCAAAAAATATTAATCGAGCTTTAGCAAGGTTGGCCTATGCCTCGGTAGCTAAAGTTGCAATTTTACCTTTACAGGATGTGTTGGGCTTGAGTAGTGATGCCAGAATGAATACACCCGCCTCTGGCGACAGCAACTGGACATGGAGGCTTTCTCCCGCAATGCTAAAAAATAAACATGAAAAGTGGTTAAGTAAAATGGTGAGAGTGTACAACCGTTTATAAAGCCGAAAGGCTGCCTCAGCTTAATGAGCCAGCCTTTTGACTTTCTATGTTAGCCTGGGAGTACCAGCAACGGAACTTTGGAGTGGCTTATTAAAACCTTAGTGGTACTGCTGTGAAAAATTCTTTCAAGTAAATTGTGCTTTCGGTGAATTACAGCAAGTATATCCACATTTTCGTGCATTGAGAATTCTTCCAGCCTGGTTTCAACATCTGCACCCTTTATATCATGGAAAGATGGCGTTTTATTAAGCCGCGAAACCAGTTGGTTTATAAGTCCCATTGATTTTATAAGTTCACGGTCTGTAGGGGTGTCGTGAGATGACACATGGGTTATTACAATATCTGCATTATATATTGCCGCAATTTCTGTTAGAAAATCCACTCGGGCACTGTCTGCTAGTTTTAAATCGGTGGCAAGAGCTATTTTCTCGATACGTTTAATAGGCGCAGTTTCCGGCACAAGCAACACAGGGCAATGTGCCTTGTCAATTGCAGCATAAGCGTTACTTCCGAATAAAAAATTGCTTACGCCGTTATCGCCTTTGGTACCCATTATCGCCATCCAAATACCGTGTTTTTCAACCACCGCAGTGATGGTATCTGCAATGGTGCCCATTTGGCTTAAAAATGTAATAGAAGGCTTAAAGCTGCTTCCACTCACTTCAACTTTGTTTTCCAGCCGTTCGGCCAGCTTTTTCAGTCGATTAGTGCTATCCTCCTCAATCACTGAAAATGTATCGCCATTCCAGGCAACAGTCTCAGCCAACGGAAGGATTTCCGGAACGAGAAAGGAGTTATACAGTAACAGGTTAGATTGAGATTTTAATGCTAAGGAAAGTGCCATGTCTGCCGCATGGTCGGCCTTTTTACTAAAATCGGTTAAAAGAAGGATTGTTTTCATAGTAGGGGATATTTATAGATGTGAAAATTGTCCTTTAATCAAGAAAAAACGCTTAACAAAGCTTATATAGTTTTTTTGTGTACTTAGCTGATAGACAGAGCTCTGTGATTGAGTGTAAATGACAATATAGGCAATTAATACGAATAAATTAAATATAAAACCGATATTCTTTGCCGGATTTTTTATATCGTGGCAGCGTCTTTGCAAGCTATTGGCCAGTCACATAGTGCGGTATTTGATGATGTCTTATAGTATTTAGTCGCGGTTTCAGTAATGGGTGTGGACCGAAATGGATACTGGCGTTATTTTTTAAATAGTCAGTATAATTGTTTCATTAACAGTTTAATAGATTGTAAAAATGATTAAAAAATATCCCGTTTTCGAAACTATGGCTTTGGATTAGGCGTAAAAGCAACCTGAAAAAAAGAATTATTTTTTAAAACATTTTCTAGTTTGATGCCTTGTTACTTTACCCTCATCAGCTTTGCTTTAAAAACCGATTTTACTAAACTTAATAAATAATTGTGTATGGAAAGGATATTAGTGTTGGATGACGATGATGCAATTCTTAAAGCCCTCGAGGAAGCATTAGCGTACCTTAATTATGAAGTTAAAACAATTGCCGATCCAAAGCACTTGTTTGAACTTATCGAAACTTATCGGCCAGATCTGCTGTTACTCGACTTTATTTTATCCAGCAGCAATGGAGGTGCCATTTGCCACCAGCTGAAGAGTGACGAGCAACATTTTCATCTACCGATTATAATGATGTCAGGGTATAACGACGTAATTGAGCAGGCTGAAAAATCTGGGGCAAACGATTTTATTAAGAAACCATTTGACCTGGTAGAGTTAGATGAAAAAATAAGTGGCTGCCTAAGGCATAAAAGAATAGCTGGGCATATGCCAGGTTCTGTTAATTCTGCTAATAAGACTGTAAGACATTTAAGGCAGGCAGAAAAATTATAAATAATCTTTCATTAACGCGATAATCTCGTCGTTATCTAACTGAAGCAGTAAAGATCCTAAGAGCACGGCGTTAAGGTCGTGCGCTTTTGATATATTCAAAATGATCTTTCTTATGTGATTGTGGTCTAATCGGCCTTCGAAAAGTGCACTCCTCAAACTTTTTATAAAGTTATCATTCTTCCCTTTACGTTTACTTCCTTGGCCTAGATAAGCTGTTACCTGGCTCCTCACATCATTCAAGTGCACCATACAAAAAAAATAAATAATTAAAGTGACGTATAAATCGCCAGGGAAAGTATTAGTACGAGAAAAAATAAATACATGAAGGCATCAAATTTCCGGTTTTCGGCATGGCTGAATTTCGACTTATGAGGCGAACTTACAGAGGGATATGTTTTCAAAATCATAGACTTGTTGTTTTTGCTGCACGTCAGTTTCAACAAAAGTTGAACCAATTGGCAAAACAAGGCTAAAACACCTTTTTTGTGCACTTAATGCTCAGTTTTGAACGAATGCAAGTGTAAGAAGATCAGACAGGTGAATGGAAAAATAGGCGAAGGTGTACAGATTTTTTACATCTGTAAAATGTACACTAAGGGTTTAGCTTCTTTTCATCTCACTAAGAATAGCTGCTTCCAATTGTTCGGGATGTTGGGTTCCAATAATATAAACCAGCCCATCACGGTCGGTTAAGTAAATTGCCTCTTTACCGCTGGCATAAAAACGGATTTTGCCTTTTTGATGCAGGTTATACACCGGATTATTTATAATGAAGGAGCTATAAGGGTGGCGTTTAACCTGCACTATGCTGTTGAGGTCAATTTTAACAAGCTTGGTTGTCCATAGCCCGTTAAGTATAATGCTTTTATTTTTTACCGTGGTGCGGAAATGCACCATAAAAAGCATAATAACCGAAACAATGAAGATACCTGCGCCAACAAGTAAGAATAAATCGCCGTTGCGCTCCCTTCCTTCAGTAATATAATAGGCAGCAATACAAAAAAGTATCATTACAGCCCGGATGCTAATGCGGTTGTAGTCCCTGCCGAGGTATTGTTTTTCAGAAAATGAGGCTTCGGTTACCATGTGCGTTTAATGCTTTTCGAATGTAATAACTTTTTTGGTTTGGGATGTTACTTTATATCGGTTATCGCTGCGGTAGCCCACTACCCATAAAATATCGCCATTGCCATTTTCAAGGATAGGTATATTTTGCTTTTCAGTAATTGGAATTTTAAGCCCCGTGAAAAAATCACTTAGCTTTTTTTTACCATTCATTCCGAAAGGATAAAAGTAGTCACCTTTTTTCCACAGACGCAGCTTTAACGGAAATTGTAACAAAGATTCATCAAAAAAAGCCATATCCGGGCCGGTTTGTATTTTTGTGTCCTCTATCTCCGAAATTTTAAGGTTTAAATGGGTTGTATTAAAGCTTATCGATGCTTCTTGAGCTGTAAACAAAACTTCTGTAGATAAGTGTTCCACTTTTTGAGTTAATAGAAGCCGGTCGCGGTCAAGTATAATAAGGTGGCTGTCAGATTCAAATTGCTTGCCGGGTTGCCCATCCCAGGCATGTATCAGGTCTTCCAGCACGTTTTCTGCAAATCCATAGGGCTTAAACAACTCAAACAAAATAAGCTGAAGAGGCCTTAGTTTTTTTAATGCAGGTAAAGCTATTTGTATTGCATTTTCCTTTTTTTCAAATATTTGAGCCTTGATGGCTGCTATCTGTATATTTAAAAACTCCTCAATCTGGCTAAACCGTTTGCAGTTAGCCTCAAAGGTGTCGTCAAGCTTAGCATTTAATTCCTTTAATTTGGGAATTACCTCCAGTCTTATTTTGTTTCTGGCATATTTAGACGATTCGTTTGAGCTGTCGTCTCTATAAGCAATCCTCTCGGTATCTACAATTTCCGAGATTTCCGTTCGGCTTAGAAACAACAAGGGGCGTATAAGCCTATCTCTTTTGGGTAAAATACCATGGAGGCCTGCAATGCCTGTGCCGCGAACAAGGTTTAGCAAAATAGTTTCAGTAGTATCACTTGCATGGTGGGCAATGGCAATGAACCGGTAATCAAATTCACTTCTTATCTGTTCAAACCAATCGTATCGTAGCTCTCTGGCAGCCATCTGTATAGAAAGTTTGTGCTGTTTCGCATAACCTTCCGTGTCAAAGCGGACTGAATAAAATGGCGCATTTAATTGGACAGCCAGCTCCTGGGTAAACCGTTCATCTTCGTCAGATTCATGGCCGCGTAAGCCAAAATTGCAATGAGCGATACCAAATTCAAAACCAGCAACGTTAAACAGTTTTGCTAATACTACAGAATCTCTGCCTCCGCTAACGCTTACAAGAATCTTATCACTGGGTTTGCAAAGTTTGTGCTGGTTTATAAAAGACAAAAAGCGGCTAACTGGCAACATAATTCAAAATTATTCAAATTATCTAATGGAGGGTAATTTATAATCGGTATTGCATTAATTTGAAGCATTTGCTCAATCGTCCAGGCTTATCCAATCAATTATCATCCTTAAAAATCTGTTATAAAAGACTAATTTTGCATCGTGAGGAAAGTTTTTTTTCTTTTAGTTTTAATCATAAACGTGCTGCAGGCTTCGGCCCAGAAGGGGAAGCCAGTGCAATTAACATCATCAGAAACGGTTAAGGGCTTTACCAAAACGGGGGTAATGCGTGTAATCCGCCCTATTTTTTCGCAAGAGGGCTCTACGCTGGCCGCCGATAGTGCCGATTTTAATCAAAACGCCAATACCTTTGATGCTTTTGGTAATGTGGTAATTACCCAGCCGGGAGGAACCATGGTATACGCAGATCAGCTCAATTACAACGGCACTACTCGTATTGCATTGCTTACCAATAATGTAAGGCTGATAGATAAGGAAGCGGTGTTAACAACCAATTTTTTAACCTATAATTTAGGCACGCGCATAGGTACTTATACCGGGGGCGGAAAAATAGTAAATGGGCCGGATGTATTAACCAGTAAAAACGGCTATTAGTTTGCAACAACCAGAGATGCATATTTCAGGTATGATGTGGTTGTAAATTCGGCGGATGCAATTATTACTACAGATACTCTGAAGTATAATTCGGGTACTAAAGTTTCTAATTTTTACGGGCCAACAAATATCAAGGGTAAACGCGATAAAACCAACCTGTACACTGAGAATGGGCGTTATAATACGGCAACAGACCAGGCCTGGTTTGGGAAGCGCAACTTATATACTGATGGAAGTAAATCTTTACGGGGCGATAGCTTGTATTACGATGGCAAGGCTGGATTTGGAAAAGCAATTAACCATATTACCTTTATCGATACCACTCAAAAAATAACATTAAAAGGCAATCAGGGAATTTATCGCAAAGCTGATGAAAGCGCATTAGTAACCAAGAACGCCTATGTTATTTTGCAAACGAAGCCAGACTCTGCCACTGTTGATTCGATCTACATGACGGCTGATACCCTAAGGACCAAATTGATATTTTTGCGGGATTTAAAGCCTGCTAATCAGGAAGAGCTTAAGGCTGATGAAGAAATAGAAGCGGATCCGGTTACAGAGGATGGAGCGGCCCCTTCAGAAAGCGGTGTTCCTCCCGAAGCTGCAATGCCTAAAGATATACCTGAATCCCGAAGGCCTGGCCAAAAGCAGGGAAAGGCAGAAGCTCAGCCTGGAGCTGCCGAAAAGCCTGAAGAGAAACCTGAAAATTTAGCGAGGTCGGAAAAGGAGGTGGATCCTCCTAAGGAGACTACAATGCCAGTGTCGTCTACTGATACGATTAAAAAAGCAGATACCGTAACTGTTCAGCCACCGGCTAAGAAAAAGAAAAAAGGGTTTTTGGGCATATTTAAAAAGAAGGAAGGTAAAAAAGCCGCCGCGGATTCTGTAAATAAAACAGAGGCTGAAAAAATCGCATTGGAGGAAAAAGCGACAGAGGCTGATTCTGTTTCTAAAGACAGCTTACTAAAACAAGCCGATAAGAAGTTGCCGCTGGATACTACTAAAACAAGAATCATCCTGGCTTACCATAAAGTGAAAATCTTTAAGTCCGACCTCCAAACGAAGTCCGACTCGGCGTTTTATAGCTACGCAGATTCAATTATAAGGTGCTATCGTAACCCAATTATCTGGACTCAGGGCTCGCAGTTATCTGCTGATACTATTTTTCTGCAGCTTAAAAACCAGAAACTGGACAATATGCTGTTGCAGCATAACGGCTTTATTGTAAGTACGGAACTTGACTCGTCGAAGTTTAACCAGGTAAAAGGTAAAGTCCTCACAGGCCTTTTCAAAAATAATAAGCTAAACGAGATGTTTGTAGACGGCAATGCCGAAAGTATTTATTACTCGATAGAGGATAGTGTGTATTCAGGAATGAATAAATCGCTGAGCAGTCGAATGCGGCTTGAGTTTAAAGACAATAAGTTAAAGGATGTAGTACTCGTCCGAAAGCCCGCGGGCGAATTCTTCCCGATAGAAAAAGTAGATAAGGATTCTGAAATATTGAAAGGCTTTATCTGGAAGCCCAACGAAAGGCCTAAATCCAAAGAAGAAATCATCCCGGAACTTGCCCCTCCAAAAAAAGCGCAACCCGCTAAAAAGAAAACAGAGCCTGCTGCTAAAAAGCCGGTAGCAAAGAAAGGGCCGACGGCCAAGAAGAATTAAAAAGAACGCCTCGTTGGACTTTCCAGCGAGGCGTTCTTTTTAAAGGGACTTAAATCTATTTATGATAAGGTTTGTTTTTTCTTATCCTTCTTACTCCGTAAGCCATTCCAGACCCAATTAGAAATGCCACGCCGCCATCCAGAGGAACCTCATCATCAGGATCTTGCTGGCAGTAAGGGTCCATGTCATATTCTTCAGTTCCTTCAATGCATTCTTCTTCATCCTGAGAAAAAGCAGGTAGAGTATAGGCAGCAAATAATACCAGGCTGCTAATAATAAACTTCTTAATCATCTTTGAAACTCTATTGCTTTATAAATTTTACTTTACCTAAAACAGTATGGGTGTTTTGGTCTTCGACTTTTAGGACATACACGCCGCTGATTAAATCAGAAACTTTCATTTCTGGAGCCTCACCTTTGGCTATCTTAAGTGATTTCAGCATTTTGCCGTCCAGGTTTAATATGCTGAGAATGATTCCGGCTGACTGATTAATGTTGTCTAGCTTTATCACGTCCACAGCTGGGTTGGGATATACTTTAAAGTTGCCTTCGTTGCTTAGAGAGAAATCCAGAGTTGCCGGCTTGGAATAGCTAGCCCCGTTATTCTTATCTATTTGTTTTAAGCGGTAATAGTTAATACCAGCAGACGGGCTGTTGTCAAAGAAACTGTACTCGGTTTTAGAAGAAGAATTGCCTTTGGCGGTTATGCTGCCAATGCTTGTAAAATCAATGCCATTCGCTGAACGTTCAACTTCAAATTTCTGAGCATTTACTTCAGAATCTGATGCCCATGAAATCAGGCTGCCTGAGTTACTTTTCCTGGCCGAGAAATAGTTGAGGTTAACCGATAACACGGTAGGAGGCGTTATCAATAACTTAAATCGGTTATCTCCATAAGAAGTTGAAACTGATTTGTCAATTGAGAATGTATAGGTTGGGTTAGCCCTTAAATCTGTTTTTGTATTGAGGTAATTATCTTGAAGAGTAGCATCGAAACCTTCTAAGGCAGAAAGATCAGTAAAACTTAAAGTCACATTGCCACTCGCAGTAGCGTTAACACTGATTGATATTTGCTGGCCTGCTTGGCTTAGCGATGGCATTCCATTAATTGCTAGTTTTATGTTGTCACTCGATAAGGTGCTTAAGGAAACAGTTGTGCCTCCAAAGAATGTAGCGTCGTCTAGTCCCGCTTTGGCGCTGTAGGAAGGCTCGAAGCGCACGACAGCTTCCTCAGTATTCAATGTATTAGAAAGCTTCAGGCGTAAGAGCTTTATGCTTGCAAGAGTTTTTGGAAGGGATATGGCATTTGAATTAAATGTAAGCGAGGCATCTCTTCCAGTATAAAGCAACCGCTCTGGAGTGTTATTTACAGCTTTACAACTTTCAGTAAAAGTTACAGAGCCTCCGCCTGCCAGCGACCGGGTATAAAAGCCTTGCCCTGGTTGTATATAACGTATGTTGGGTGTTTCGGGAGTACTGACGCCATTTAAATAGCTGACAAAGCCACCAGATGGCTTGACTATTTTTATTTCGTTCTGTACATTGTTTTTGGTTACGCTTACCCAATCAATAACAGCGGGGTAGGGGTTACCTATTAAATTGTAGCCGTTATAATTAGTTTCGCCGCTGTGACTGGTGTAGCTTAGGTTAACTGTAATGTCTCCCTGGTTGATTGGCCCTGTATAAGTTATCGTTTGACTTTCTGGTACGGCATAAGGCGCATTAACTTTATTAGATGTACCCGCCGTTGCTACTGAATAATTATCCCTGTTACCGCGATAGAACAAAAATGCGCCTGTGCCTTGGGGAAGTGCATCTGTAATGTTATTTACTGATAAAAATTGTGAGGTTAAAGTTCCGGGCTCGTAATACTTTGTTAATGTCGTCCCAGCGGTATTAGAAACCCCACCCCAGTCAAATCCGCCAGCATTTAATGTCGGTCCGGTTATAACCATATAGTTTTTAAGCTGCTGGTAGGTTTTGAGGCTGCTTAAATTATCATTTATTGGTGTTGAAATAATTCTCGTGCCCCTGTGTGCAGCAGAACCGCCAGTGAAGTAAGATTCGACGTTTACATTGCCTGTAATAGCAGCGCCCCCGGTTAGCGGACCGACATTGGCGTTCGTTGTCGCAGAAGCTTTAAGTGTTAGGAAATTGTTCGAATTTAAAGTTCCTTGCGTTACGCTCACCAGATTATAGACATTGATGGCCGCGCCATATAAGGTTACAGTGCCCGTTGAGTTATTTACCTCCAATTTGCCGATGCTGGTAGCTGATGTTCCCGTATATTTTTGGTTAGCTAAAGATCCGTTAAAGGCAATGGTGGACGAATTGTTGTTGTTATATAAGATTTGCCCTGAGTTTGTGATGTTATATTTGGAGCTTAGCTTAAATCCGTTTAAGGAGATGCTGGCTCCTGATTCTATGGTAACTCCAAAGCCCGATAAATCTTCTTCCAGGCTCGGATAATGTGTTAAGCCTCCCGGTATAACTAAGTTTACTGTACCATCATTCAGAGGAAGTTCGTCGTCTTCGAGTGTGGTGGTATTGTTCCAGTTTGTATTCTTTCTAGGATTTGTGGGATCTGTACTGTCATCGCCTGCCCAGGTATATGTTACGGCGCTTACGGTAATTGTTTCGGTCAGAGTCGATGTGTAGTTCCCATCTGAGGCCTGGATAGTAATAGGATAAGACATCCCTTTTGTACTTAATAATGTTCCGTCGGCAACAGTTACAATGCCTGTAGTGGAATTAATCGCAAATCTTCCGCTGGCATTATCGGTTAAGGAATAAGTAATAGCCAAGCCCTCGGGATCTGTGGAAGACGCAGTAATACCAACGGTGCTACCATTCGCTGGGTTCTCCAGTACTATATTACTGGAAGCGTTAATGTCGGTAAGGGTTGTTGGAGGAGTATTAATGGCTTCCAGAGACCCATAAGAATAAATAAATGGCAAGCCACCACTTAAGCCTGTGCCTATATTTGATGGATAAAGCTGGTTTTGATATTCGGTTTTAATCCAATCAGCCGATTTGGCAACATTGGAAAGTCTTACTTCGTCAATGATGCCGTTAAAGTAATTTGAAGTGCCACTTGATTCGACACCGATTTTCAAAGTTGAACCCACAGCCTCAATCGATACACCTGATAGCGTCCTGTCTAAAACTCCGTTTACATAGGTTGTTAAATTCGAACCATCAAAAATTCCTTGTACATAATACCAATTAGATGTATTCAGAGTGGTTCCCCCTCCTACATTACGGTTTAAGAAAGGAAAACCTGCGTAGAATTCAACTTCGGGTATATTATTACTGTATAGGCCTAACTTTAAGCCTTTGCCATCAGTGCCCTGGTTAGTGATGATCTTTTGATCCAGATTAAGGGTACTTGGCTTGATCCATGCAGACATGGTGAAGTTTGTTGGCGTAGTAATCGTGTTAGTTGTGATAATTTTCTGGTCACTGCCATTAAAGGAATAGGCATTGCCAATTTTTCCGCCTATTTGGTTATTGGCAGAACTGGTTAATTTGGCATGGTTGGCTCCTGAACCGTCTTTGACACCATCACTGCTGCTGTTGTCGTAAGTACTTTCATTAAAATGAAAAACTGCTTTATAATCAGCTGCCCAGGTAGTACTATCAGCTGCGTGAGAAGGCGGATTGGTAGACCCAAAGTAAAAGTACAAGACCTTATTAGCGCTTTTAGATAAGGACGGAATCCTCACCCAAACTTTGATAGTTCCGGTCGCGGCGTCATAACTTTCAAGCTGGTAGCTTAATTCCGTTGCAGTGTTTTGAACATCTGCAGAATCTGTAAAAGCAATATCGTTTGCAACTGATGATTTAAGTTTGTCGCTAGCTGCGCCGGTTTTTATTAAGTCAGAATCAATTATTTCTAATAACACCGGGAAATTGGTTAAGGCAGTACTTCCGCTTACGTAATTAGTAGAATTTAAAGTCAACTTTTTTCTGTAGAGGTAGTTGCCATAAACGTTTACTACCGTTTCTGCAACATTAGTTAATGTAATCGTAAAAGTCTGCTCTGTTTTGTGGCTACCCGCCGTTGCCCTTACCTTAATTACATGAGAAGTATTGGCTTCATAGTTTAGCAATGTACCATCTAGAACAGTTACCACTCCAGTGCTGGAATTTATGGTAAATCTGCCACCGGCGTTTTCTGTCAGGGAGTAAACCTCGGTTAGGCCATCTACGTTTTCAGCATGAACTGTAATTCCAACAGCACTTCCATTTGAGGCATTCTCGGCAATAGTGTTCGACGCTGAGTTGAGATCTGCCGGGGTTGTTTCAATTACATTTGCTACTGCAATGGTAAAACTTTGGGTAGATACCATATTACCATCAGAAGCTTGTATTGTGATAGAATGTGAGGTATTGATCTCGTAATTAAGAAGTGTGGCATCAGCCACTGTGACAACACCCGTATTTGAATTGATGCTGAACCTGCCGCCAGCATTGTCGCTTAGTGAATAAACAATAGGGCCGGCTCCATCTCCTAGTGACGACGATGCCGTAATCCCAACAGTACTTCCGTTGGCGCTGTTTTCAACAATGGAGTTTGCGCTTGCATTTACATCAGTTGGTATGGTGGGGGCATTATTCATGGCTTCTATGGCGTCCACAGCGCTAATAAATGGATCGCCGCCACTTAAGCCTGTTCCAGTATTTCCCGGATACATTTGGTTATTGTATTCGGTTTTAAGCCAATCGGCCGAGTGTGCTTTTCCTAATACCCTAACCTCGTCTATGGTACCATTGAAATAGTTGGACGAGCCACCGAAATCCACTCCAATTCTTAAAATCGAGCCGCTAGTGGTGGGTTGAACACTAAGGTTTTTTTCTAAAACACCATTAACGTAGGTTTTTAGAGATGTCCCTTCTAAAACGTTTTGCACATAATACCAGGTGGAATTGTTTAGTGTAGAGGGAGTGCCCGAGCCATGAAAGCGAGAAAGGTAAAATCCGGGATTAGCCAACTCGGTTTCAAGATTGTTATTATACAGTCCCATTTTAAAACCATTGCCACCTGTTTGGTTAGTAATGATTTTTTGGTCACTGCCGCCTGAAGTGTTTATCCAGGCAGATAAAGTGAAATCTCCAGTTATCGTGAAAGTGTTTGTAGTTTCAATTTTTTGAGAACTTCCATTAAATGAGTAGGCTCCGCCTATCTTTCCGGTTGTGAGATTGTTACTGGAACTTGTTAGTGTTCCGTTGTTGGCTCCGGTTCCATCTTTAATTGCATCGGTTGTCCCAGGAGAATAGGAACTCTCATTAAAGTGGAAAACGGCCTTATAATCTGAAGTCCAGGTACCGGTAGCTATGTTAGCGATGTGGGAAGGGTTTGAGTCTCCAAAATAAAAATAAATAGTATTATCCGTGCTTTTTGATAAGGTTGGGATGGTTACCCATACCTTTAGCACACCCGTGGTCGAATTATAACTCTCGATTTGATAGTGATATTCCGTTGCACTATTTTGTGTTACAGTTGCATCCGTAAAAGCAATGTCGTTGGCTACCGAAGACTTTACTTTGTCACTGGCGTTGCCGGTTTTGATCAGGTCAGGATCGGTAATCTCTAATAATATAGGAAAATTACTAAGGTCGCTGGAGCCGCTAATGTAGGTGGTGGTTTTTAGCGTTAGCTTTTTTCGATAATTGTAGTTTCCGAATGTATCCTGCGATTTTGCGTCGGTGGCTGCTAATAAGCTGAGGCAAACAAAAGCGAATACAAAAGCTACCCGGGAATAAAAAAAATTGTTCATTGTTAATACTATGTCGCATTTCCCGGCGTTAAGTCGTATATCATTTTAAAATGATTGCGCGCCATTACAATTGAACAGGTGGCTAGAATACCTCGAAAAGCCTGCCGGATAAAAAGCAAAGGCTTGCCATAGATAATAGCAAACTGCCCCGTGTTGTTTAGGTAACACAAGCAGGTTTAATAAACAATAAAACGTTAGCTTTTAATTTGCCGGGAAGCTCCCTTTACTCATCAGATTAAAATGTATTAAAAGCAATGGCAATATATTAATTAACCAATTATTTTGCTTTCTTAATTCACTATAAAATAAAAAAAGGTATAAGTAATTGTTTTACAGTGGCTTGTTTTGTGTTTGAATATTTTAATCAGGCCTTCTTTTTCTTATTAGTAGACGGAATTTAACGAGTGGTAAAATCTTGTTATTTCAGCAGCTGCTGAAATATTCCTAATTAATTGTCCTTTAAAAAATTTACTAGTCGTTCTATTGCTTTTCCACGGTGGCTAATGCTGTTCTTTTCGTCAAAGTTCATATCTGCAAAAGTAACATCAAATCCAGCCGGCCGGAATATTGGATCATAGCCAAACCCAGCATTTCCAGAACGCTCTTTAGTTATTTCACCTTCAACTGAGCCTTCAAAAAAATATTCCTTGCCATTTAGAATGAGAGATATTACACAACGAAAACGGGCGCTTCGTTGCGCTTTTCCGTGCAGCTTGTCAAGTACCAATTGCAGGTTAGCTTCAGAATCTCTGGAACCGGAATAGCGAGCTGAAAAAACTCCCGGCTCGCCATTTAGGGCATCTACTTCCAACCCTGAATCGTCAGAGAAGCAGTTAAGTCCAAATTTCTCATAAATAAAACGGCTTTTTTGAGATGCGTTAGCTTCAAATGTATTTCCAGTTTCGGGAATATCTTCAAAGCAACCCACTTCTTCAAGTGTTTTCAGTTGAAATTTATCACCCATTAAAGCCTGAACCTCTTCAAGCTTGTGTTTATTGTTAGTAGCAAAAACTAGAGTAGTCATTGTTCGCGATTAGTGATTCGCAATTAGTGTCGATTAGCAATTGGCAGTCAGCGATCAGCAATCAGTTGGGAGCTCATACCTCCGACCTCATACCTCAAGCCTCACCCCTCAAAACCCCTTCATCACATTCCAGAAGGCTTTTTTCTTGTCAAGATTGCTCATCATTTCCGAAAACCCAAAAGTGGCCAGCAATTTAACTCCATCATGTTCGCCAATTTGGTTAGAGGCAACCGCGGGAATTTGAAGTTGTTGCGGAGCAATTCCGAAAAGCACCACTCTGTTACAGGCGAAATAAGCTTTTAATTGCGAAAATGTGGCTGAGGGGTAATTATTCATGTTAACTAATGCAACATCTTTTAATTCCATTTTTTTAGCTGACAGGATACTTTGCAGCGCCTCGAGTTCTTTCGGTGCCATCGACTTGTGGGTAGGGTCGTTAATTAATAGCAAAAAGTACTTGTTATTTTCGCCAAGGTAATCAAAAGCCACTGCTTCTGCCATAGCGGCTGGAGCCTCTTTTTCTACAGATGGAGCATTATTCGTCTGGTTGCCCTGTATTGGATCGATCAAATAAATGTCTTCGTTCAATAGAAACTGTAAAGAAATGGGGTCCGTTGCTTTTAAGTCGCTCATCCCCGCAAAATTATGTAAAAATTAATAGAGGGCATTGCAGCCCTGCCTGCTGGCTGAAAATAATTACGTTAAAAATCGTTAAATAGCCTTTGCCTTACATAAATCGGCTTACCTTTAGCATTTGGATTTCTTAATTTCAGAAAATCAATGAATAATAGATTATATCTGATAATTTTGCGAGATTCCTGAATATAAGGTTTAGCTAATAAACAGCGTTTTAAGTACAATAAGATAAAGCCACGTAACCTCGCAGTTTAAATAATGCTCTGGGTTTTGCGGTGATAAAAATTTATTTTGATGAAGAAATTTCTAGGGTTAGTTTTAGTATGCCTTGCATCGTTAAATACCCTTTATGCACAACGTTCAATAAACAAGGTAGTTGCAGTTGTTGGCGATAACATCATTTTGCAATCTGATATCGAACGTGATTATGCAAACTACATTCTGCAGGGCAATGCCGAAAATCCTGAAGTTAAATGCTACCTAATACAGCAAATGCTTACGCAAAAGTTGCTTACACAGCAGGCCGTGATAGACTCTGTGGTTGTAAGTGATGATGAAGTTAGCAATGAGGTAGATCGCCGTATGCGTGTGTTTGTCCAGCGTGCGGGAGGGCAGGAAAGGCTCGAACAGTTTTTAAACAGATCTGTACTTCAGTATAAAGATGAGATCCGCCCGGATGTAAAAGAGCAGCTCGTTGCTGAGAAAATGCGTGGAAAAATCACTGAGAATGTGGCTGTTACCCCACTTGAAGTAAAAAGATATTTTGAAAACATCCCGAAAGACAGTTTGCCATACTACAATGCTGAGGTAGAGGTTGGCGAAGTTGTATCTTACCCCAAACTAACCAAAAAGGAAAAGGAAGCTTTCCGTGATAAAGCAGAGGCTTTACGTTTAAGGGTTAAAGGAGGCGAGAGCTTTGAAACTTTGGCTCGCTTGTATTCACAAGACCCAGGTTCGGCAGCTGAAGGGGGCGACCTTGGATTCTTTGACCGTACTGTAATGACCAAAGACTTTACTGCAATGGCATTCAAACTAAAATCGGGAGAATTATCTCCAGTGTTTGAAACCGAGTTTGGCTTCCATGTATTGCAGGTAATCGAACGCCGCGGCGAGCAGGTTAGGGTTAGGCATATTCTGATAAAAACGGAGCCAACCAATGCCAGCCTAGATCGTGCCAAGGCACATATTGATAGCGTTTACAATGATGTTGTTGCCGGAAAATTGCCTTTTTCTACAGCTGCATCCCTATTTTCAGACAATAACGATACAAAATACACTGGCGGCATGCTTTTAAATTCAGAAGGAGTGCAGAGCCGTACAACGTATATCCCCACCGATAAGTTAGACCCGCAGATTTTCTTGACTATTGATACAATGAAAGTGGGTACTTATTCAAAGCCAGAGCTTTTTACTTCAAAGGATGGAAAACAAGGGTACCGTTTCTTGTATTTGAAATCCAAAACGCAGCCCCACCAGGCTAGCCTTGACCTTGATTTTCCAAAAATCAAGGAGCTTGCCTACGAAGATAAGCTGAACCGCCGAGTGAGTGAATGGTTCGAAAAAAGACGTAAATCAACATACGTTAAAATCGACAAAGAATTTCAGGATTGCTCAAGCTTGAAATTGTGGGTTTCAAAATCTAATTAAATTACGAGAAATTTATGGCCTATAATTCTGATATAGAAGCAATGGATGCACTTAGTGCATCTTACAAAAAGATACGGCAGGAGATCGGCAATGTCATCATTGGCCAGGACGACGTCGTAAAGTCTGTTTTGATTTCTATATTCAGTAACGGGCATTGCTTGTTAGTTGGAGTGCCTGGTTTAGCCAAAACCTTGTTGGTGCAAACTGTTGCGCAGGTGCTTGACCTGTCCTACAATCGAATCCAATTTACGCCGGATTTGATGCCATCAGATATTTTAGGCTCTGAAATTCTGGGAGAGGACCGTACCTTTAAGTTTATTAAAGGCCCTGTATTTTCAAATATCATCCTTGCCGACGAAATTAATCGTACGCCTCCAAAGACTCAGGCTGCGCTGCTTGAAGCGATGCAGGAAAAGATTGTTACTGTAGGTGGGAGGACTTATGAGTTGCCTCAGCCATTTTTTGTTTTGGCAACCCAAAATCCTATTGAGCAGGAAGGGACTTATCCATTGCCGGAAGCGCAATTAGACCGCTTTATGTTTAATGTGTTGCTTTCATACCCTAGTTTCCAGGAGGAGTTACAGGTAGTAAAAAATACAACAGCAAACAGGGAGGTAAACTTACATAAGATATTAACGGCAGATCAAATTAAGTATTTCCAGAAGCTTGTCCGCAATGTGCCAATTACCGACAATGTTTTGGAATATGCTGTTAGCTTGGCTGCAAAAACCCGCCCCAATACCTCAACCGCCTCTGCCGAGGTCAATAAGTTTTTAAGCTGGGGGGCTGGCCCAAGGGCTTCACAGTTTCTGGTACTCGCCGCTAAATGCCACGCTGCAATTACAGGTAAATATTCTCCGGATATTGAGGATGTACAAGCTGTTGCCGAGCCTATTTTGAGGCACCGTATTGTACGTAACTATAAAGCCGAAGCGGAGGGTATCTCTACTGAAGATATCATTCGGAAGCTGCTTTAAAAGCAGGCAATTAATTATTCTCAGCTGTAATTTCTTCACCAGCCTCGGTATAGACTTCTACTGCAATATTCCATTTAAAGCCAGGCTGGACTTCCCAGATGCGAACATAGTGGTATTTCCGGCTTATTCCTTTTTTGTTTGTGATGGTGGTTGCTCCGCGGGTAAAGGCATATTCACCGCTATAGCTGCGGTCTGCCAGATGTGGCGCGGATAACTTCTTCATGCCCTGCTTTTCCCAGAATGCAATAATCTTTTCCTTGCCGATGATCGGTTCAAAACCAGGGAAAAGTAGCCTGCACTCTTCAGCAATAAACTCGTTGAGGGCAATTTTATGATCAGCTTTTTCAATAGTAGAGTTTAGCTTGTCAGAGCTAAAAACAATATCCTCCCGTTGTTGAAGCCTGGCTTTGGAGCGTTGATGAATAAATTTATTATTACTTGGGTTTGCGTAGTTTAAAGCAGGCTTGTTTACCGGTTTTTTGTGTGGAATGCCAATGTCGAGTGCTAGTTTCCAAATTCCTTTGCTGTTCTTTTTCCAAATGGAAAGGTAGTCGCCATAATGAGTAGTTGCACTGCTATCAGATTGTTTATACACATAAGGGCCAGAGGTAAAGCCCCAGTCGCCGCTTTTGGAAACCCTGGCAAACACTGGCTCCCAGCTTAAAGAGCCACCTACGCTGTCGGGTTGTTCGCCATAAAACTCTTCTACCGAAACCGGATTAGGGCGAAAAACAATAGCATCATCTCCACTTATTTTAAGAAAAGCCTTTTTTATCCCTTTGTTTTTTACCAACGCAGCGAAATAATTCTCAGAAGCAATTAACTGGCCCACAAAATCAACGCTTTGAGCAAATAAGGAGTTTGAAAATAAAAGGAAGAAGAATAAGGAGAGAGCTTTCATTAAAAATAAATTCAACTTGAGCCTTCAGCATTAGTGATGAGGCCCGGTTAGGTTTTATAACTACTTCTTTAAGGATAAATTGTTTTGACTAGCTGAAATAGCTTAAAAAACAACGCCTGCAAATGCAGGGGATTTACAGGCGTTGAGAAAGTTATCAGGCTTTGCTCCAGGTGGTGCCTTCTTTGCTGTCTTTCAGCTGAATGCCCAACGCTTGCAAGCCATTTCGTATTTTATCAGAAGTTGCGTAATCTTTATTTGATTTTGCTTCGGAGCGTAACTGAATAATAAAGTCCATAATCTGGCCGATATCTTCGGTTTGGGCGTCTTCTGGTTTTAAACCTAAAATATCAATTACAAAATCCTGCATTAATGCCTTTAATGCATCAATGTCAGCTTGAGTGGCACTGGATTTTCCGTCGTAAACACTGTTAATAATCCTCACAGCCTCAAACAGGCTTGCAATTGCAATAGGACTATTGAAATCATCGTTCATGGCATCATAACACGCCTGGCGAATGCTTGCCACGTCTACGTCAGAACTGCTTGATGGCTTCAGCTTGTCTAGCAGTGTAATTGAATTCATGAGTCGTTTAAAGCCCTTATCAGACGCATCCAGAGCCTCGTTTGAGAAATCGAGCGTGCTGCGGTAATGGGCTTGTAGCATGAAGAACCGTACAGTCATTGGCGAATAGCCACGGCTTAACACAGGGTGGCTGCCGGTAAATAGTTCATGCGGCAGAAATCCATTACCTAATGTTTTTGACATTCGGGTGCCGTTAACTGTAAGCATATTAGTATGCATCCAGTATTTAGCCGGATGAGTATGGTTGCAAGCCTGAGATTGTGCAATCTCATTAGTATGGTGGGTAGCAGCCAGGTCCATTCCTCCGCCATGAATATCGAATGTTTCGCCCAGGTATTTGCTGCTCATTGCAGAGCATTCTATATGCCAGCCGGGGAAGCCCCAACCCCATGGTGAAGGCCAGCGCATAATATGCTCGGGCTTAGCCTTTATCCAAAGCGCAAAATCTAAACGGCCATGCTTTTCATCTTGTCCACCAAGGTCGCGGGTATTAGCCAGCAGGTCATCAATATTGCGATTGGTGAGTATCGTGTAATTATTGTCTTTTGAATATTTCTCTACATCAAAGTATACCGAACCATTTTTCTCATAAGCAAAGCCATTGTTAATAATCTCTTTTATCATTTCAATTTGCTCTGCAATATGGCCCGTAGCGGTAGGTTCAATACTTGGAGGCAAGGTGTTAAATAAGTGCATAACATCGTGAAAGCCAATGGTGTATTTCTGTACAATTTCCATGGGTTCCACTTGTTCCAAACGAGCTTTTTTTGAGAATTTATCGTCCCCCTCGTCCCTGTCGCCCTCAAGGTGCCCTGCATCGGTAATATTTCTAACGTACCTAACTTTATAGCCCGCGTGCCTTAAGTAGCGGTATATCAGGTCAAACGAAACAAATGTGCGGCAATTGCCTAAATGAACATCGCTGTAAACGGTGGGCCCGCAAACATACATCCCTACAAATGGGGTATTTATTGGTTCAAATACTTCTTTATTTCTGGTTAGTGTATTATAAACAACAAGGTTGTTACTCATTTTGCAAACTTAATAAAATACAGGTATAAATATGCAGGCGATTAATTAGGGGGATGACGGCTTTATTTTAATTCAACATCACTTCTCACGGGGTAGTGGTCAGAAAGTTTCTTCTTGATGATGCAATAGTTTTTCACGTCAAACTCACTTGAAGTTAAAATAAAGTCGATTTGAAAATTAGGAAAATCGCCGTTATACGTGACGCCAAAACCGCTTCCCTTTTCCCTGAAGCTATTTTTCATATCTGTAGCTAAGGTATTAACGGCATAAGAAATAGGAGTATCGTTAAAGTCTCCGGCAATAATGTAGGGAAGCCCGCTTTCACGGGCATGCCTTTTAAGTATTTTGGCTTGCTCGCCACGTTTAAGGAAGGCGTGTTTTAAGCGATTTCCAATTCTTTTTGAGGATTCGGTATCGGTATTAATTTGCTTTACTTCCTTTAGATAATCGTAATCTTCAGGCTGAAACTTTATTGATTGCAGATGCACTCCGTAAACCCTAAAAGTTTTTTTATTAACCTTAAAATCTGCATATAAAGCCTGGTTACCTTTATCAGTGTTCGGGAAAATGATGTTTCCTTTTTTCTTGATTTTGTATTTCGAAAAAATAGCAATACCTATAGTTTCGTAGTCGTTTGCCAGTATGTCCTCGATATAATAGTGTTCACTGTTTAATATTTCAAGGATAGATTTTTTAATATTAAACTCCCCTTTTCTTTTAGAATAAAACTCTTGAATGCAAATAATATCGGGTTGCTCATTTCTGATGACATCCAGCATCTGGTCCTTAACTACCTGGTCGTTTTCTGCATCGTATTTCCGAAAGTAGTGAGCGTTCCAGGTTAAAACCCGTATAAAGTTTTGGGATGATTTAGGGACTTGTATGCCCGACGATTCGCGGAAGCCGATTGTGCTGCTTAGAAATTTCCAGCCAAGCAGAATGCTAATTAAGGAAATGAGGGCAAATATGGGTTTTCTAAGCACCCAGTAAAAGCCAAAGAGAAGATTGATAGCAAGCAAAAATGGATAAGCCAGCCCTATAAAAGCCAATGGCCAAAACGTAGATGGGTTAATTATAGATGCCGAATAGCTTAGCAATAAAAAGAATGCGCTTATAACATTTATTGCCAGTATTGTTTTGCTAAAAAAATGGATTGGCCTTTTTGCCTTTTTCCTAGTCCTCATTCTTTATTGCTCGCTTTAAAAAGCTGCTCTTTTTCTTGCCTTGTCAGGCTGTCATATCCCGATTTTGATATCTTGTCAAGAATCTGGTCAATAACGGCTTCGTCAGGGTAGTTTGAAGAAGCTGAAGGCGAGCGGCCAGATGTTTGCGGGTTTCTAACTACTTTAAGTTTTTTTCTTTTATCAAAAATCTTGCTCCAGTCATTGCCAGCTTTTAGTTGTTTTATATACACAAAGCCCAGCAAAGCTCCCCCAACGTGCGCTATAGCGCCTCCTGCGTTAGAGCCCGCCATTGAAATAATGTCAACTAATACATAGAACAGGGCTAGAAATTTAAGTCGAACGTCCCCGAAAAGTAACAACCTTAAAGTGTAATCAGGCACTAAAGTTGCAGCCGCCACAATAATAGCCATTATACAGGCTGACGCGCCAATTAACGAGGAAAGGAAAACTGCACTTCCGAAAGCGGGTATCGTATTGTAAAAAATAATGTATAAGGCAGCTCCGAATAATCCACCGCAGAAGTAAGTAAATGTAAACTGGCGGCTATTTAAAAAATCTTCAAAAATGCGCCCGAACCAAAACAGCCCCAGCATATTAAACAGGAAATGGAAAAAATCCCTGTGTAAGAACATATAGGTAAGTAACGACCAGGGTTTGTAGAGAAGGGCAGGTAAATAAGCAGTTAGGGCAAGGTGTTCTTCAATCCATAGGGTTACGCCAAGACTGCTTAAAAACCAGGTTTCAAGCACGTAAATTATTCCGATTGAAAAAAACACAATGGCGTTAATTCCAATAAATAAATTCACCCGGCTGCCCGAGTGTACCATCTTAAACCATAATTCGCTAAATATCGACCTGTTCATAAAAAACCTCCGGGATTACGAATCCCCCAAAGTTTAATTAATATAAAACCGAATAATGCTCCCCCTAAATGTGCAAAATGAGCTATCGAATCGCCGGCAAATTGAGCTACTCCAAAAAACAACTCTATAAGAACATAAACCGGCATTAAGTACTTGGCCTTAATTGGCACCGGGATTAACATTACATAAAGTTCGGCATTTGGAAAAAGCAGTCCGAATGCTATAAATATACCAAAAATTGCGCCTGATGCACCCAGCATGGGCCCGTAATAAATTTCGCTCAATGTTTTCACATGCGCTTGATTGGCTGACTGGTAGGTGGCTACGTCGAGAGTTATTCCTCCTGTTATTGAGTATACTTCAAATGCCTGTACGGCCATTTGTAAAAACAATGCTCCCAGCCCCGTTATCAGGTAAAAATTTAAAAATCTTTTTGCACCTAAAACATACTCTAATGCAGAACCAAGGCTGTAAAGGGCAAACATATTGAAGAAAATATGAAAGAAATTTACAGGGCTGTGCATGAACATATACGACACCACTTGCCATATTCTGAACTTGGGAGAGTTGAAATAATATACTCCCAGGTAATCAACTAATAAGTAACTGTCTCCTTTTCTGAATAACAACGTAGCTATAAAAAAGATTACATTTATTATAAGAAGATTTTTAACAATAATCGGTATATGTGAGAAAGGGGATTGCCTGTAACTATTCATGTAAGGTGAACACGCTTTAGCGTTTATTTTTCAAATTTTTGTAAGAGTTCTTCGAGCGTAAATGTAATAATAACAGGCTTGCCATTTATAGAAGAATTAGGCATTTCGCAAGCAAATAATTCATCTATTAAACTATTCATCTCTTCCTGAGATAAGTTTGTACCTGCCTTTGTCGCAGAATTACGGGCGAGCGTGCGTGCAAGATTGTCGCGCTTATTTAATTTCAATAATGAAAAATTGTTTTTAAAACCCTCAATAAGGTGCTCTAACATTTCCACTTCGCTAACATTGCTGCCTATATCCGCCGGAACACCTTCTACAACAACGGTGTTTTTGCCAAATTCGCGTATTTGAAAACCTAAGGACTGAATATCAGGCAGTAGTTCCCGAACCAGTTCGAAATCCACCGCGCTGAGTGTTACCGTTTGGGGGAATAAGCTTTGCTGGCTTGCTCCTTTGTGATTGTCTAGCTGCTGTAAAAAACGCTCATAGAGAACCCGTTCATGGGCTGCTTGTTGGTCAATCAGCATAAAGCCTGATCGAATTTGTGACACGATAAAGCGATTATGCAGCTGAAATATCTGACTTTCGGCGGTTTTCTTTAAGGGATTTTTTACAGATTCAGGCTGAAGGACAATTTCTTGCTGCTCTGCCACAGGGCTTTCAACGATTTCATACAACGATCCCCAATTCTTACTAATTTCTCCTCGTTCTTCGCCCAGGCTTTTAGAGTAGGAGGACGTGTCTCTCTGGTGCTTTACTTCAGACTGAAAGGGATTGAAATCGGGATTAAAAGAGATTTGCGGCGGCACGATATCTTCCGGCGCCTTGTGCGAAATCATATGGCTAAAACCTGTTTCCTGGTCGAAATCAAGAGTAGGGGTAATATTGTATTGCCCCATGGAGCGTTTTACCGATGAACGTATAATGGCATAGATCGCCTTATCATCCTGATATTTGATTTCAGTTTTCGTAGGATGTACGTTGATATCAATTTTGGAAGGGTCGATATCAATAAATAATACGTACAGCGGAAAGCTGTCTTCCGGCAGCATTTCTTCGTAAGCTGTTAGTACTGCATGGTTGAGGTACGGGTCTTTAATAAAACGCTTGTTTACAAAAAAGAACTGTTCTCCGCGGGTTTTCTTGGCATATTCGGGCTTGCCTACATAGCCCTTTACACTTATGATAGTTGTTTCTTCCTCAACCGGAACCAATTTCTGGTTATACGAGTTGCCGAACAAATGAATGATGCGTTGTTTAAGGCTGGCTTTAGGAAGGTGAAAGACTTCGTTGCCATCGCTATGGAAGGTGAAGAAGATTTCAGGATGAGCTAAAGCTACCCGCTGAAATTCATCAATGATATGCCTTAACTCCACCGAATTCGCCCTCAAAAAATTGCGCCTTGCCGGAATGTTATAAAAGAGGTTTTTTACGCTGATACTTGTGCCTGGCGTGCAAGACGTTGGTTCTTGTTTAACCACTTCAGAGCCTTCAATGCAGATATGGGTTCCCAGTTCGTCTTCATGGCGGCGGGTTTTTAGTTCCACCTGTGCAATGGCAGCTATAGAAGCCATTGCCTCTCCCCGAAAGCCCATTGTGCGTATTTCGAACAAGTCGCTCGCCTTCCTGATTTTGGAGGTAGCGTGCCGCTCGAAGCACATGCGGGCATCAGTAACGCTCATGCCACAGCCGTCATCAATTACCTGCAGTAAAGATTTTCCGGCATCTTTAACAATAAGCTGAATTTTACTAGCTCCGGCATCAATCGAATTCTCAATAAGTTCTTTAACTGCCGAAGCAGGCCTTTGCACCACTTCGCCTGCTGCTATCTGGTTGGCTACCGAATCGGGTAAAAGCTGGATAATATCAGACATAATCAATGCAAAACTAATCAAAATATAGCCGCTAAACAGAAGCCCTTTTCAACATGCAATTAACATTTTTGGTAGGGTGTAAAATTCGCAGGGCGCCTTTGGTATACTTAACAATGTAAACGGATATGCCGCCCGGGATTTCCGAGCATTAAAACAATCATTTTTTGTTTAAGTAATTATCCATGCCTACATTCGTTATAAAGATAAGCTGCGTATGAAATTGTGCATGGGGGCCAAAATAAACCCGATAAGAACGTATTTTCCCATTGTAATTCCGTGTTTGCTGTTTGTGATCCTGGTTTTTGTTTCGGCTATGGAATTGGTAGACAAGGGCGATGGAGAATGGCTAAAACAAATGAAAAAAGCCGAAGCCTCAATCGTTCTTCTTAACAATGCATCCCAATCAGTACCAATTAAATCTCTTGCAGGCAACCGTATCGCCAGTGTAAATTTTGGTTCGCAGTATGCCAGCGAATTTGATAGTATTTTAAGTAAGTATACCACCATTAGCCGATCGGAGGCAGATGCTTACAGCTCTGATTCTGTAATTAATAAACTGAACACCGGACTTAAATTTTTCCCAACCATTATTGTCCAGTTAACGGATGTATCTGTTAATGACCCTCAAATTTTAGCTTTCCTCTCGGATATAAAAAAGAATCGCCAGTTAATTGTATTTATGAATGGAAGCGCCAGTAGCCTCAAACTACTGGATGCGCTCAATTGTCCGATTATTTGGGCAGAGGAAAAGTCTGCGGTGGCTGCAAATATGGCTGCACAAATTATTTTCGGCGGAGTGGGAGCCTTTGCAAAACTTACGGAAGATATTTCGCCGAGATTTAGAAAAGGCAACGGATATAGCACTGCTGCTGTCAGGCTTAAATACACTGTGCCCGAAGAATGTGGCATTAATGGACATGAGCTTCAAGCTTCAATCGACCAGATTGTAAACGAAGCAATTTCTGCGAGGGCAACCCCGGGGGCAGCGGTAATGGTTGTAAAAGATGGCAAGGTAATTTTCAATAAGGCTTATGGGTTCCACACCTATCAGAACACCAGGCCAGAGCGAATAGATGATATCTTCGATGTGGCGTCAGTTACTAAGATCTCAGCAACAACAATAGCAGCAATGCGCTTGTACGAGCGAGGCAAGCTGTCGCTAACCGGCAAACTGGGCACTTATCTTCCTTTGGCGAGGACGACCTCAAAAAGTAACCTCAGCATAAAAGAGCTTATGTTGCACGAAGCTGGCCTTACACCCTTTATCCCGTTTTATACGAATGTTAGCGAGGATAGCCATAGCTCGGATTCATCAGCATATTACTCGGTTAAGGTGGCAGACGGCTATTATCTGAGACATAATTATTATGAGGATATTATGCTCCCGCGAATGCTGAATACCAGGCTTCAAACCAGGGGGAGATACGAATACAGTGACCTAAGCATGTATTTCTTAAAAGAGGCAATTGAGCGGCAAGCCAAAGAACACTTGGACTGGTTTGTGTTGCGTGAATTCTACGAGCCTCTTGGAATGCAGACTGCTGGTTTTAATCCGCGGAACCGTTTTGATAAAAGCCGTATTGTGCCCACCGAGCAGGATAATTATTTCAGGAAAACTTTGTTAGAGGGCTACGTGCACGACCAGGGAGCAGCCATGGCAGGAGGAGTTGCTGGCCATGCAGGCTTATTTGCCAGCACCAATGACCTTGCTATTCTTTTTCAAATGTTACTGAATGGCGGGCAGTATGGAGGCATGCACTATTTTAGCCCTCAAACGATAAACCTGTTTACATCAAGGCAGTCTTTAACCAGCAGGAGGGGGCTTGGCTTTGATAAATGGGATCCCGAAGTGTCAAAAAAGTATCCTTCAGAATATGCATCTCCGGAAACCTACGGGCATACCGGCTATACTGGCACCTGCGTATGGGTTGACCCTAAATACAGGCTTATTTACATCTTTCTTTCAAATAGGGTTCATCCTCTGGTAACTAATAAGCTATCCAGCTTGCGCATTAGGGCGCGTATTCAGGATGCGGTTTACCAGGCAATGGCAAAAGTCGGAAAATAGACTTTATTGCAAGTCTGGCTACGTTTCTTTCCGGTTGAAAGAATTGACCGCACGTAAACAATCTCCTCATAAATTTCTATTTAATTTGTGTTATGAAGATTGGGATTGTTTGTTATCCAACGTTTGGAGGTAGCGGAGTTGTAGCTACCGAGCTAGGCAAGGCTTTAGCTGCAAATGGGCATCAGGTCCATTTTATAACTTACAGCCAGCCTGCCCGTTTGGATTTTTTTTCTGAAAACTTATACTATCACGAAGTTTCTGTTTCTAACTACCCTTTGTTTGACCACTCTCCCTACGAAGCAGTTTTGGCAAGTAAGTTGGTAGATGTTGTCCGTTACGAGAAGCTGGATATTCTTCATGTTCACTATGCAATTCCACATGCTTCGGCGGCATTTATGGCCAAGCAGATTTTGGCTACTTATGGCATTCATATACCGGTGGTTACAACCTTGCATGGAACCGATATTACTTTGATTGGTAAAGATGTAACCTTTAGGCCAGTAGTAACTTTTTCAATCAATCAATCAGACGGCGTTACAGCAGTTTCGGAGGATTTAAAAAGAGCCACTTATGAGCTCTTCGATATTCAAAAAGAGATTAGGGTTATTCCAAACTTTATAGACCTGAACAGGTTCAGCATGAAAAAGAAAGACCACTTTAAAAAGGCTATCGCGCCTTTGGACGAGGTGATTCTGGTGCACACATCTAATTTCAGAAAAGTAAAAAGGGCGACTGACGTTATTAAGATATTTAAGAAAGTACAGGAAAAGGTTCCTTCTAAATTATTAATGGTTGGCGATGGCCCTGACCGTGTAAATTGTGAGCAGTTAAGCCGTGAGCTGGAGTTGTGTGATAATGTTCGCTTTTTGGGCAAGCAAGATGCTGTGGAAGAGATACTTTCGGTTGCTGATTTGTTTATAATGCCATCACAGTCAGAAAGTTTTGGCTTGGCAGCATTGGAGGCGATGGCGTGCAGGGTTCCGGTTATATCGTCTAATACAGGCGGTTTGCCAGAGCTAAATGTTCAGGGCGTTACCGGGTTTTTAAGCGACGTAGGCGATGTTGATGAAATGGCAGCAAATGCTATTTATATTCTGGAAGACCGCGAGCGGCTTGAGGTATTTAAAGAAAATGCGCTAAATCATGCTAAAACCTTTGAATTGAGCAATATCCTACCTATTTACGAGCAGTTTTATCGGGAAGTGCTTGATGCCACGCTGGTTTAAGCTAATCAGAAAATAATAAAAGGCAGGCTAATCTTTTAAGCCTGCCTTTTTCTTTTAGAGTATATAAAACACTTTCGAGTTCTCAAAAGAATTGCCGCCGGGCTTTTCATCCTGCTTATAGTTCTCTTTAAGCATTTGTTTTAAATCTCTTTCTATATTTTGCGAGATGGTAGTTGTAGGGGTGTCTGTAGGTTTATTTTCAAAGGGGTCTTGCAGGTGAATTGCCATTTTCTCAATCAAAAAGAAGGAAGAAGCAATTGCAATAACCACAGGAACTTCAACTACCCCAAAAAACTCAATTAAGCCAAAAGGTAATAGCATAATAAATAATACTAGCGAGAAATGAATGTAAACGCTATATGTTTCCGGAAATACGGTGTTCTTAATTCTTTCACAACCCCCCATTTGGTTGGAAAAGCGTGTTAGCGTTTTGTCAATCTCAATCTGTTGGAACTCATTAAGCCAGCCCAATTTAAATGCGTTTCTCAGGTCAGCGCCTTGTAACTCAAGTAGCGCCAATGGGGTATTGTTGTACTTTTTGATGTACTCAAGGTCTTCCTGAGATATAAACTTTTCGAGTCCTTTTGTAGCATCTTGCCGCCTTAAGTGCCTGCTCAGGCTATAGCACCAGGCAATTTGCCTTTTGGCCATCCGCTCGCAAAATGCTCTTTCTTCTGTCATTCCATATTTGGTATCCACAAAAGTTAATAGCTGTCGGGTTAAAGTCCTCGAATCGTTTACTATTGCACCCCAAATGGTGCGGGCTTCCCACCAACGATCGTAAGCCTGATTCGACTTAAATGCAAGCAGGAGCGAAATTACGGTGCCCAGTATGGTTGGCACTGCAATAGGAATGGAAATTCGGGTAAAATGAAAATTGCTGTAGGTAATGGCGATGGCTACCGCATAAATGGTTACCATAATCATTTCATTCTTAATCTTTCCAAATATGTATCTAATTGGGATATTCTCTTTAAGTAACATAAGCGTGTTTTTTATAAAGCTTCGGTAAGTTCTTCTTTTACAGAGTGGCTGGAATTTTTTGAGGTAAAAGCATGGGCAGCCTTAGAAATGCTGATGATGGGATATCCACATCTTTGCACAAACAGTTCTGGATTAGCGCTTAATTTGTTGATTTTTCCAACAGGGAAGTGCGTGGCATCCAGTATTGAATCGATTTTGTTCGCTTCCAGGAAGTTTTTAAATGCAACTAACGTACTGCCATAAAAAAACTCAATTTTGATCTTTTTTACTTGTGGAAATAAAGATTTCAGGTTATAGCAATGCTGGTAAAAATCTTCGGGGATTGCTTGGAATTCTTTGGCACGCTTAGCTAGCATAAGCAGGTCGCCCTCAGAGTCTGAAAGCTTAAACATATGAGTAAACACCAGGCTTAATTCCTTGCCTTTAAATTGGTTACAGAGGGAAGGAATGCAGTTAAAAGCCTTGTTCTGGAAATCTGTGGAAATTAGAATGGTTTGCATAAATATCTGTTTAGTTTTGGTTCTAAATTTTATTTATACAATGTTATTTAGTGGGGATTAGAGGGGTTTAAAAGAAATATTAGAATTTCATTAGAATGTATTTGGCCGTTTTGGGAATTTTACTTAAAAATAGAGAGGATGTGGTGCTATAAAAAGCAGCTTATTAGAAAGTGATTAAAAAAATATGCCACGGGCTTGCATTATTTTGCTATAGGGAGTAAGATTTGAATTTCTGTTCCAATTTTTTCTTCAGAACGAATGCCTATCGAGCCTTTATGAAGTCTTATAATATTTAAAGTGAGCGGAAGCCCTATTCCATGCCCTTCAAAGTCGGTTGTGTTAGAAGCGCGGAAGAATGGCTCAAAAATGAATTGTTGTTCTTGAAGAGGAATCCCAATTCCTTGATCTGATACCTTAATCATTATCCAGCCATTTTCAGATTTTACATTAATTTCAACAGGCTTGTTGTTTGAATATTTGCAGGCGTTGATAACAATATTGCTTACCGCCAATTGCAATAGGTTAATGTTCCCATCAGTATAAAGTTGTTGTTCATCTTCAGGCAGCGATGAGAAGTCAATGTTAATTATACTCTCCGAGTCAATTTTTCTAATAGCATCACTAACATTCAATACAAGTTCGTCAATCCTGATTCTTTGCCAGTTTTGCTTTTTTCCGTCAAATCCCGATTGCGCCAGTCCTAATAAGCTTGCCAGAATATGCTCAAGCTTTTCTGCTTCAGTCAAAATTGTTTTAGCCGAGGCTACAGATTTATCATCCGTTTTTAGGCTTGAAATCAGAAGCTCTGTTTCGCTGGTAATAATTGCCAAAGGTGTACGTAGCTCGTGAGATGCATTACTGACGAAGTTGTTTTGCGTTTCAAAAGCAGTCTCAAGCCGATTTAACATGTTATTGAAGGTATAAGTTAGTTCAGCAATCTCGTCGCTTCCCTCAATTTCGGGTAATCTAAGGTGCAGGTTGTTGGCTGTAATATTCTTTACCCGCTTAATAATTGCGCTCACGGGCTTAATGGTGTAGCGGGAGAAAAGATGTCCCACTATAAAAGTAAGGACTATTGAAATAATAAAATTTATGATCAGAATTTTCTTTAAATCTTCTATCTCTTTAAATCCATGTGGGTCGGTGGCCGACGCTATTACAATATAGCGGCCTTGCGGTAGGGTGAACAAGCTGCCCGCATAAAACCGGTTTTTAATATTGTACCGGGCTTTATTCCCATTTAAAATACTGTTATAGAAATCATCCGGAACATTGACTGGCTTTTTAAATATTGGCGTTCCTTGCTTCAGTTGAATAATGTAGTCGCGTTCATTTTCCAATTTCTCCAGATAACGGCTCCTAACTTCCTTGTAAGCGATAGCTTTTTCGTCAGTCCTGAGGCTTATTTGCGCTGAAAGATTAACGCGGGCTTCCAAACGTTTAAAGAAATCTTCAAAGTTAAATGCCGATACAAAATAAAATATTGAGGCATTTAGAAGTATCAGGCCGCAGGTGGTTATAAAAAAGAAGAGGAGCGTAATCTTAGTTTGAATTTTCATTTGTGGCTTCCTCTTTAAACATATAACCCATGCCAAATACGGTATGTATTAGTTTGCCATTATGGTTATTATCAACCTTTTTTCTTAGGTAATTAACGTATACGTCAACAACGTTGGTGCCCAAATTAAAATTGATGTCCCATACATTCTCTAAAATTTGTATCCGGGATAAAACCATATTCTGGTTCTGCACAAAGTATTCAAGCAGCCGGTATTCAGTAGCGGTGAGGTTTATAGGCTGATTATTTCTCTTTGCTGTTTTGGATATCAAATCAACTTCAAGGCCGGCAATTGAGACTATATTTTTAGGCGCTGGGCTTGTGCGGCTTCTGCGGATTAAAGTACGAATTCGAGCTTCCAGTTCAATGAGTTTAAAAGGCTTAACAAGGTAGTCATCAGCGCCGCTGTCTAAACCAGTTACTATATTTTCTGTACTGCCAAGCGCGGTAAGCATAATAATGGCAGTGTTTTCATCATTCTTACGAATCTCTTTGCAGATTTGAATGCCATTAATGCCTGGCAGCATAATGTCAATGATTATTAAATCGAAATTATATTTCAATGCCATTTCCAGTCCGATGTTGCCATCGGCAGCGACACTAACTTCCATTCCCGCCTGGCTCAGGCCCCTCACAATTACAGATACAATACCCGGCTCATCCTCAATCAGCAGAATCTTCATTCATTAATTTTTTGAGAATTTAAGGCATACAGGCGAATCTACTTCGATGCGTTCCCCTGTATCACTTAGCATACCCGTGTTTTTGTCTATTTTAAAGATAACGATGTTGGCGCTATTTTGATTTGCAGCTAAAAGGTAGTTTCCTAAAGGGTCAATGACGAAATTTCTCGGAGCATTCCCCAGGGTTGATTGCCTGCCAACAAAGTTAAGCCTGCCAGTTGACTGGTTTATTTTGAATATTGCTATATCGTTAAGCTCATCACGGTTTGAGCTATACAGGAATTTTCCATCGGGCGAAACATGGATATCAGCAGCCCAGATTCTGCCAGCGTATCCAGCTGGTAAAGCTGAAACATTTTCAATTAAGCTTAAATTACCATTGTTGTGTTTGAATACGCTGATATTTCCAGACATCTCTTGAAGTGAATAGGCAAACTTCCCGTTAGGGTGAAAATCAAAATGGCGAGGCCCGCCGCCCGGACTAACTTGAGTGTAAGCCGGCTCTGCGTTTATAAGAGGCTCTTTTTGGCTGCCAGAGCGATACTCGTAAACATTAATTTTATCTGTGCCCAAATCGCTTACAAATAGAAACTTATTATCGGTGGATAGTACGCTTGAATGCGCATGAGGGGATTTTTGGCGTTCCTGATTTACACTACCGCCCTGGTATTTAATATGTTGTACATTGTTGCTTAATGAACCATCTCTATTTAATGCAATTGCTACCGCGCTGCCGCCTACGTAATTTGCTGCAAATACGTGATTGTTTTTGTCGTCTACCGCAACATAGCAGGGCCCATCGCCAACAGTTGATTGCGAATTCAAGAGTTTTAATTCACCAGTTTTTTTATCATAACTGAAAGCATTGATTGCACCCTTGCCGGGGCCTGCTTCATTTACAGCATAAACATATTTTTCATCTTTGCTAACTGCCAGGTACGAGGGGTTGGTTAAACCCGTTGCTTTATTCTTATAAGTCGCTTTGCCATTTGCCTGGTCGAATTCGTAAATATAAATACCTTCGCTTTTGCCAGGTTTTGTATAAGTTCCTATCAGCAGGTTTAGTTTTTGAGCAATGCCTGAGTAACTTATTAAACAAAACAACAATAAGATGCCGTAGCGGGTGCTGGTGTGTTTCATGGGTTTAATTTATGCCGCAAAATAAGAACAAAATTTAGGAAACGAAACAGGCTCCGGGTTTGCCGGAGCCTGTTTACTAACGTATTAAATGTTTTAATTGAATTATTTCCTTGTCTTCAAGGTATCTCCAACGCCCTCTTGGCAAATCCTTTTTGGTGAGGTTGGCATATACTACGCGGTCGAGTTTTACAACTTCATAGCCCAGATGCTCGAACATCCGGCGAACGATGCGGTTTTTGCCGCTATGAATCTGGATGCCCACCTCGCGCTTGCTGGCGCCCTGTACGTAACTAACCACATCTGGCTTAATTAAACCGTCTTCCAGTTCCAGGCCGAATTGCAGTTTATTGAAATCGCCTTGAGTTAAATTTTTATTTAGCTCCACGTTATAAATTTTTGTAATGTTATTTCGTGGATGAGAGAGCTTCTCCGCCAGGTCGCCATCATTTGTCATTAATAGAAGGCCTGTAGTGTTTCTGTCGAGCCTTCCAACCGGGTAAATTCGCTCACGCGACGCTTTGTCTACCAGTTGCATTACAGTGCGGCGCTCTTGTGGGTCATCAGTAGTGGTAATATAGTCTTTTGGTTTATTTAAGAGTACATAGACCATCTTTTCCCGCTTCAAGGTTTCGCCATTGTAGCGAATAACGTCTTTTGCAGGATCAACCTTAAAGCCAAGTTCAGAAACAACCTCGCCGTTTACAGAAACTACTCCTGCTTCAATTAGCTCATCCGCTTTGCGGCGAGAACAAATACCTGCGTTTGCAATGTAACGGTTTAAACGAATTAAGCCATCGTCTTTAGCTGCGGGTGTGTTTTTGCGGCTGCGGGTTTGCGGTTCAAGGCGTTCCTCAGAGCTCCATTTTCTGCCTTCGTTTCTGTCTGTATATTTTCGTTCTCCAAGTGGCTTGCGCTCAAACGGGCGATCGTGTTTCCGTTCGCCGGCTTTTTTGTCGAACCCTCCTTTAAATGGCTTCTTCCCGAATGCTTTTTCTCCGTCGAAACCACCCTCACTTTTATCTCCGTAGCTTTTTTTGCCAAAAGGGCGTTTGCTATCACCTCTTTTCTCAGGGCCTTTGTCAGAAGAAAAGGATTTTTTTCCAAATGGGCGCTCGCCTGGCTTTTTTTCGAAATTTCTTTCAGTTTTTTTAGTGCTTTCTGATGAAGTGCTGCGGCTTTTGAAGGGCTTGCCCTCGTTTTCGCCAAACATTTTCTTTTTTGCACTGTTAGATTTTTCCGGTTGTTCTCTTTTTGAACTTCCTTCAAAACGATTGTGTTTTAAGGACTTGTCCTCGCGACTGTTCCTGTTGTTTTTGTATGCCATGATACGTTCTGGTAACCTCTCTAAAATGGGGTGCAAAGCTAGCTAATAAACATGAGAAGTTGGGAATGTGTTTCGCTTTATTTTTTCGCTTTTAGGCCCGGATTTAGAAACGTAACTCTCTGTAAATGAGAGTTGAAAGTGTAACTGTTTGATTATTAAGCATATATTTAATATATTTGCAAATCTTTTTTGTTTAACTAAAAGAAAGGAACGCATGATTAAGAAACATTTAATTGCGTGTTCGGCTATGTTGGTGACGCTCATAATTGCAAAATTTTTAGTCCACCGCAGTCCGCAGAACAGCATGAATTCGTTTCCACAAAAAGTGGATTTCCCTTCTGAAGAAAAAGAAGAAGTTAAAGAACCTTCTTCAAAAAGCTCTCTAAAGGCGCTGCACTTTGCCAATGAAGGCCTTCCGGTTAACGACGCTAGAGTAGCGTGGCGGATGAACAGGCAGTTAAAAGCCCATTATTACAGGAATCTTCAAACCAACAAATTACATCAGAAAGCTGCACGTTGGTTTCCTATTATCGAGCCCATCTTAAAATTACACGGTATACCGGAAGATTTTAAATATGTTCCATTGGTGGAAAGTGGTTTTTCAGAAGGAACCTCTCACCGGGGCGCTTCTGGCTATTGGCAATTTATGCCAGGTACAGCCCGCACTTATGGCCTGCGCGTCAACTCTAATGTAGACGAACGGAAAAATATTCGCAAATCTACCGTAGCAGCATGTAAGTATTTAAAGGAGCTTTTCCACGAATTTAAAAGCTGGACATTAGTAGCTGCAGCCTACAATACCGGCGAGAACAATTTAAGGCGCGAAATGTATCGCCAGAAGAAGTTTAATTATTACAAGATGAGGCTGAACAGGGAAACAGCCACTTATTTGTACAAACTGGTTTCCATGAAACAAATAATTGAACACCCATCTAGGTATGGGTACACAAGCCGAAGCCGAGCCCTTTTAGCTAAAAAGGCCGAAAGAAGTCCCCGGCAGGAGGATTTTATCAATCCGACGGGCGAAAGTGACGCACTGCAGGCGCTCCAATTTATTAACAACTAACATTTAAAAAGGCTGATTTATTCAGCCTTTTTACTTAATAAGGATGCAGTTTTCCAAAACAATTGTAATCTTTATGCCTTCTTTTCTTTAGCAAAATTTATGGATAACAAACCCTTGGACCTTGGCGAACAAAGTGAAGTAGAAGTATACGGAGCCCGGGTTCATAACCTTAAAAATATTGATGTTTCTTTTCCGCGAAATAAGCTGGTGGTTATTACTGGTTTAAGTGGTAGTGGTAAATCATCCTTGGCTTTTGATACGATCTATGCTGAAGGCCAGCGACGTTATATGGAAACGTTCAGCGCCTATTCCAGGCAGTTTTTAGGGGGAATGGAACGCCCGGATGTGGATAAGATTTCGGGTTTAAGTCCGGTTATTGCTATTGAGCAGAAAACTACCTCCAAAAATCCACGCTCTACGGTGGGTACAATCACCGAAATATATGATTTCATGCGCCTGCTTTATGCAAGGATTGGCGATGCATATTCGTATGTTACCGGAGAAAAAATGCAACGAATGTCTGAAGATCAGATGTTCAGGAATATTCTGGAACAATTTGATGGCAAAGCGATAAATGTATTGGCGCCGATTGTTAAAGGGCGCAAAGGGCATTACCGCGAGTTGTTTGAGCAGATACGTAAGCAAGGATATTTAAAGGTCCGTGTAGATGGCGAGATTTTAGACCTTGCCCCCAAAATGCAGGTCGACCGTTATAAGTTACACGAT
>CBIHNR010000016.1:0-48684 GCA_966211215.1 uncultured Pedobacter sp. | reverse complement strand
GACAGATCCTGGTGCGTTGGTCTCAGTCTGAACTCCGTCGAAGGCTAGTGCTTGGGAAAACGAAATTTCAGGGCAGCTAGCTTAAGGCTTCGAGGACCCTCCGCCTGACAAAGCGCCTTAACAAAGCTTGTGTCGATCCCCAAAAATTCGGGATACCTACGGTACGCAAAACCATTCGCGATTAAATTTTCTACTCCCGAGCATTCCTATCCTGTGGACACAACTTTAAATCGCTATAAATTCTCTCTTGTTCGAATGACTAGCATAGCATGTTCTGCTACCAGGCAAGCCTGAAAGGCTTGACTCTAAGCAACCACGGGTGAAACCCGTGGTTATGGCCCCATCGAAACAAGCCTGAAAGGCTTGACCCCGTGTGGTTTAGAAAATGTGTCCATACGATAGGAGCATTCGGGACTCCGGCTCACCTCGAAATCCTTAAGTTAACGGCGCCTGGCTTCCTTCATAGCTTTCACATACTCGGATGGCGTTTGCTGATACTGTGCCTTAAAGCAAGAGCTAAAATATTTGGGGTTATTAAAGCCTACGGTATAGGCCACCACGGATACGTTGTCTTCGCCAGCATCTAAAAGTTCTTTACCTTTTCTGAGGCGAGTTTCCCGTACAAACTCCACCGGTGGTGTACCCGTTAAGCTCTTAAATTTCCGGTAAAAAGTAGAGCGGCTCATGCCGATAGAATCCGCAACGTCATCGATATTGAACTGGGCGTCGTTTAGTTTACCTTCTACTATTTGTATTATCTTTTGCAGGAATTGCTGGTCATACTCGGTAATTCCGGCAGCAGTGGTAGATACTTCTTCCCTATTCTGAAGTTCTTGGAATGCTGTTTTTCGCCGTTTTAAAATACTGCTTATAGCAGTTTGCAGCAATTTCAGGTCAAAAGGCTTAGTGATGTAATAATCCGCTCCATACTTCAAGCCTTCGATCTGGCTTTCTACAGAATATTTAGCCGTTAATAATACAACAGGAATATGGCTCGTTTCGGGGCTATTCTTCAATTTATCAAGCAACTGGATTCCATCAAGCTTCGGCATCATGATATCCGACAAAATCAGATCCGGAACCTCTGCCGTAGCTTTCTCAAACCCCTCCGCTCCGTCGCGTGCTGTTTCCACACGGTAAAGGCCAGAAAACTTGCTGGCAAGAAAATTCCTCAGGTCATCATTATCTTCAACAATTAAAACTAGCGGAAGATTATCAGTGTCTGATTCCTGGGAAAAGGTTATGCCCTCGGTAAAATTATCAGCCAGCAAATTATTTTCTATGTGTTGAATATCATCGGCTATGCCTTGATTGGTTCCATAGTGCTCCCTTCCCAATTTCAACTCAACAATAACCTTAAGGCCAGTTGGCAGATTAGGTTCGGCGTATACTTTACCCCCGTGCAATTCAACCAATTCTTTAGTAAGAGCTAGCCCAATACCTGTTCCCTTAACGTGCTTGCCGGAACTTTGCTTACCCTCATAATATAGTTTAAAGATGTCCTGCAACTCCATTCCATCAACCCCAGGGCCTTCGTCCGCAACCTCTATTTTAAAATAGCCGGAAGCATCATTTTTATTCACATTTACATAAATATTACTGTTATCCGGAGAGAATTTTATGGCATTAGCCAGCAAATTGTAAATAACAATTTCCAGTTTTTCGGCGTCCACCCATACTTGTAAGTCAGGAACCTCTGAACTGATTTCAAGTTGTAAACTTTTATGTGTAGTAACCTCCTTGAAATAATCAAACGAGCCCTTAATGAATGATATCAACTCGAGATCAACAGGTTGCAATGAGGCCTTACCGCTTTGTACCTTTCGTAAATCCAGCACCTGGTTTACCATCCGCAGCATACGCCGCGCATTTTTAACCACCACGCTGATATATTCTTTTCCCTTATCTGATAGACTCTCATGTTCAAGAATTTCTTCGCTGGGATTAACTATCAGCGTAAGCGGCGTACGCAGCTCGTGAGATATTTGAGTAAAGAAGCTAAGCTTTAAGTCGGCCAGCCTGCGTTCTACTTCAATACCCTGCTTTAGTTTAAGCATGGTAGCGGCTAACCTTCTTATAAAAGAAAATACAATCAAGAGCACAATGACGTAAATGGTATAGGCCCACCAGGTTTTCCAGGGCGGAGGCAGGATGGTGATTCGCAGCGACCGGAAAGGGATTTGCTCATATAGCTCGTCGTTCAGGCTCTTTACTTCAAAGGTGTATTTGCCAGGAGGTAATTTGGTGTATGTAGTCCTTCGCTGCCCTTCTGTATTCCGCCAAACGTTATCAAACCCAACCAGCCGGGAGGCGTAATTTTGCTTATCACTTGAATGGAAATCAAGAACCGCAAAATCAATGCTGACAACGTTTTGGTCATACTTAAGCTCCACTTCCTCAGTGTTATTGATCGAATAGTTGAGCGGCGAATTTTCGCCAGGAGTAATATCTTCGCTATTAATCTGCAGATTGGTGAATGCCATGGGCGCGCTGATCTTCTTTGTGAGAATTTTCGCCGGGTTGAATGCCAGATATCCCCCGGTATTACCGAAAACCAGCTCGCCACCTTTCAATTTCGTACATGATGCCTCTGAAAAACTCAAATCCTGAAGCCCATCGTTATAATTGAAATTTTGAAATGTCTGTTTATCAATGGAAAACTTAGAAAGCCCGTTTTGAGTGGCAATCCACAAGTTTCTCTTACTGTCTTCGGCACAGCTTAATAAAAAATCGCTCGGCAGCCCATCTTTTGACGAATAGTTTGTAAATGAAAGGGCTTTCAGCGGATTATCTCCATGCGCCAGATTTAGGCCGCCAGTGGTTGTAAGCACCCACATCTGCTTCTGAGAATCGCGAAATATAAATTGAATATCATTTCCGCCAAGGCTATGTATATCTCCCGGTTCTTTCCTATACTGGCTAAACACATAGTTTTCTGCCCTCCCTGCGTCGGGATTAAAGATCAGAAGGCCGCCTGTTGTTCCTACCCATATTCTTCCCTTAGCGTCTTCCGCCAGATGGCGTATTTTAAGAAAACCGCCCTTGGGATAATTTCTGAAACTGTTCTGAGTAGTTTTAAAAGTAGTTTTACCGCCATTTTCCTCTATCAAAACCAGGCCTTGCTCAAAAGTACCTACCCAAATCCTTCCTTTTCGATCCTCCAGTATGCAGTATATTGAATTATTGCTAAGGGGTGCAGGCTGGCCCTTATCGGCAAAATATTGGTTTACAGAGTAGGCCTCCCCTTTGGGATCTCTCGGGCTGGCTTTAATTAGTCCGTTTGCCTTTGTACCCATCCAAAGCCTTCCTTTGCTATCTTCCAGAAGAGAGTAAAGTCCGGCTTCGTTTATCAGTTTTCCCTGCACGGGAGTAGGTATCCTTCTTCCGTTTTCATACACTAACAGCTCTCCGGCCTTAGTGCCCAACCATAACCTGTTATTTCGGCCGGCAGTTAACCCCCGAACTTCATTGTCGGCACTCAAAGAACTCTCAGGATGTATGGCGTGTTGGGTAAAATCGTGTTCTTGAAATGTTAGCCTATCAATTCCGTCAAAGCCCGAGCCCAGCCATAAAACCCCGGCCGGGTCATAAAAAACTCGTATGATACTTTTAGGCAACTTACGGCTATAATTGGCCCTTTCTACAGATAGCGGTTCAATAGCTTTTCTGGCAGCGTTATAGAAACTTAGCTGTCCGTGCAGTTTTATCCAAACAGTAGCATTCTTATCTTCAAAAACACTTAAGGTTCTTATTTTGGGGTTAAATGCATACCCTTTTTGCGGGAACAAATATTCAGGCTTTTTTAACCGGGGATCAAACCGTATTATGCCAAAGTTTTCAGATTCAATCCATAAAATACCGGAACGATCCTCGTACATGTAGTATAAAGGCGACTGGTTGTTTGTTTTGAATAAAATCTCGGCCCTCCCATCCGGCGCAACCGCAATCAGCTCACCTATAGGGGTTGTACAATAAAGATTTTCTGATTTTTTTGCAGCAATGGTATGATTAAGCCCGGCAGTGGAAATAGTGTACGTTCTTATATCCCTAAGGGCATGGTTAGTAAACACAAGATCTCCCTTTCCCGTACCCAGGCAAAGATATTTCTTTGTTTCGGCGACTGCAGTAAAAGCCTTCCTACTTAAAACTCCCGTAGCCCGTGCTTTATAGTGGCCCGCAGCATCAGCACTCAAAACACTTAAACCGACAGCGGTTCCAAGCCAAACATTGGTAAGCCGGTCGATATGAAAGAAACTGATAGTATTTGATGCTATTTTATACGGAGCTTGTTGATCGTTAGAGAAAATGGTGAATGTTGGCTTTAAGGCAGCAGAATTAGCTATCAGCAACACGCCCTGCCCGTCGGTTTTTAACCATACGCGGCCATGCTTCGTTGAAAGGATCTTCAAAAAAGCTATTTTTCCAAGAGATGGATCTTTTAATAAGTCTGTAAGTGAAGTGAATTCCTGCGTTCGTTTATCGAAGCGATAAACCTGCTTATCATAGGCCCTTATCCATAAATAACGGCCTTGGGAGTCTTCTACAATCTCATCAATTCGGTTACTTTTCAGGCTCGACCTATCGCCCGGATAGGATTTAAATGTAAGGAAGTTATACCCATCGAACCGGCAAAGACCGGCCCAGGAACCAAACCACATAAAGCCTTCACTGTCTTTTGTAATATCGGTAACCCTGTTATCAGACAGGCCATCTGCTGTTGAATAATGCTTTACATTAGTTACAAGCTGTGCATGGCTTTGAATTCCGATAAACAGAAACACGTATACGATAACGAGATTACCCCTTAAAGACATTTGAAGACGACAATTGACCTATTGGTTAGAACTACAAATATGCATTATTGTCGGCGATTTCGGCGAAAAAGATCCCCATTGCATAGGGAAATCGCTTTTAACTTAAGAAATAACGCAAAGCCGTATATAAGTGTTAGACATCTCTCCAATGGAGTCCTGCGGACGAAGATGTCAGACACTTTTACCTCTCCTATCGTTCTTTCACTGAAATTCTCCTTACGTTTTTTTTAAAAGCGAATTCACTGGGGCCACTGCATATTCACCATTCTTCAGGCCCTGAAGAAAATTTTCAGGCTATTTCGAGTAGTGATAATTCATCTCCATCAATAGAAGGAGAGTGCGCTGAATTTATTTCCTCAGTTGATATTTTTCCTATACGGCTCAATAATTTTCCAAGGGACAATGTGTATTTTATTTCATGATTTCGCAGCACAATGATTTTGTCTTTTTTTTCAATTCGATCTATATACAGTTTATTAACAATAATACATTGTGTTATGCGAACAAAAATGGCTGGTAGTATCGCCTGGAGTTTTGAAAATGGTTTAATGATGGATTCGATACTTCCATCTACAAGGTGAATATTGATGGATGAGCCTTCAGACTGGCAAAATAAAACATCGTATATATTTATATATAACACCCTGTCGTGAGATATAATTGCGATCTTTTCTATCTTCATTATAGCTCAAAATTACCAGCCGGGACCGCCTGCAAGGTTCAATATTTAGTCTGGTTTGTACAATTATTGGTAAAAAGAAAGATTGGGGGATAAAAATCAGTTCTCAACTGAAATCAAAAAGAAAGCGTACTAAATAAATAGGTGCTAAATTCTCCTTTCGGGATTATAAGGAAATCAATACTGGTAATAGCCTACATCTGGGCAGAAGTTTCAGCTAATATCTTTATAGAAGCGCCGGCCTAGCAAGCTGGTTTTCAACAGTTCTTTTACCTATTATCAATTAAAGGTATCTTCGTGGTATGGGAATGCCTCTCAGAATTACATTTAAGGACAAAGACTACAATTTTCAGGTCGCCAATACGGAGCCCATTACTAAGGCTACCGCCAGGATTCCTATCATTTTACAGGGACAGAATTTAAACCTTGTTAAGGGGCCTAAAAGCTGGGCTTTAGAAAATCATGAGGAAAATATTGATGCGGCTTTAATTCAGGCGATTGGAAGAGCAATTGAATTAAGGTTCAGATTGTAATTTCCCTCCCGATAGTCTTTGCACAAAGTTTACACGGACAAAAAAGGGGTGCCCAACTTTGAACACCCCATAGTAATTCTCTTACTTAAAAGAACCTCAAAAACTGTTTTTTAGCCTCATCCCTATCCAAAAGAGAAGGGAATATATGGAGTTTAGAGGCCGCCACAAATACTACTTGATAATTACAGAGTAAGTACCTCTAAAATTTCCAAGGTTAACTTTGATATAATATGTCCCTGCTGGTAATCCCTGAAGGTTCATTTCCTTCTCAAAAAGCCCGTTCTTGATATCCATTATCGATTTTACAAGCGTTCCACCTGCGTTATAAACCGAAATGCTCACTTTACCATTATCAGCACTGTTTCAGTTCAACCTAAAATTTCCATCAGATGGGTTCGGATATACCACCATGGAAGGCTCAACAGGAGTGGCTGGTTCAAGAGTTGCAGTACCGGAGATTACTGATAGGGTATTTGCTGAACATCCACCCAGGTTGTCGCCATGATCGAGATGCGCCTGAACGGCGCCGGAGGCAACACAAATGGTTGATCCGTTATGGCATATCATTATCTTATCGCCCTTATTGCCACAGGTTACATCTACTACATCGATAGTTATTGAAGCCACCGTTGTGCAACCTTTGGCATCAGTAATCGTTGCCGTATAGGTTCCAGCTGCACTTACACTAATGGAGGAAGCCGTTTCTCCGGTATTCCAAAGGTAAGTATAAGGAGCGGTCCCTCCTGTTGCTAATGCAGTCACGGTAAGAGATTCAGGCCCATAACCTTTATACAAGGTGTTAGCTACATCTACACTCTGATTGACAGCATATACATCAGGAATGTCCGCTGAAAGCGCTGGGTTTACGATTATAGTTGTACTGTCTGTTGTTTTATTGTTGTGGACATCTGTAACGATCCAGCTGATTGTAGAAAGACCTGGATTAAAACTTCCACTAGCATCAGGCCCTGTTCCACTTCTTGTTGTAGCCCCGCTTATGCTATAGGCAATATCGGCTACTCCGCAATTATCATTTGCCACCAAGGCAGGCACGGTATACGATGTTTCGCTATAACACAGAACCTGAGCAGGCGGAACCGTTAAAACTGGGCCCTGTGTATCTACCACTGTTACTATTTGAGCGGCAGTAGCCGCGTTCCCCTGAGCGTCTTTCACTGTCCAGGTAACGGTTGTGGTACCAACAGGATAGGTTTCGGGTGCATCATTCGTTACCACTAAATCAGCAGTATCTGTGCAATTGTCTGAAGTATTTGGTTGAGCTAATGCCACACCGGTTGCAGTACATCCCTCGTTGGTAGCAACATTTAAGCTGTCTACTGTTATTGCGGGGCTGATAGAATCGATTACCGTTACATCAAAACTATAATTAACAGAACCCGAAGAATTGCTGGCAGTTACGCTTACATTGGTAACTCCCTTATTGAATACACTGCCAGAACCCGTACCAATTCCTGAACCGGTAGTAGCTCCGTTGAAAGTATAAGTATGAGTGGGCGATGGGAAGCCCTTAGCTTCGGCGACATAATTTACAACTGCGTCGCAACCATCAGCACGTGTGCTCTTGCTGCTGCTCTTAACAGCCGGGGCTTCAATGTACTTAACCTCGATGTTAGGCGCCGGTGCTGCTGCCATATCATAACCAAGGAAGAAACCTGGGTGCGGAGGCTGATTGTAGCCCGAATTTTGCCATGCAATAGCCGTACGGTACTGCGGATCGTGCATTAAGGTATAGATTCTATGTTCTGTAGGAATATTAGTAGTGAAAAGAATCAACGCGGTATTATCAGAGCGGCGCAGGATAATTTCCTCCCGCCAGTCACCAAGGATATCAGCAGTGAGGCATGGATTCTTTTTACTGTCATTATTTGACGAAACCGGAGCAGCCTGATAGATGGTGAATAAACGGTTGAGTGATTTTGTGGACGGATTCCATTTATCCATGATGGTACCATCCAGCACCTCGCGGCCTAAATCGCCATCCCACCATACCGCATGGTTAACCGCCTGACTACCATTTGATGGCTTGGCAGTGCCAATTTCGCCATCCTGGACATTATAAAGTGTGCCGGAAGAGCTCCACATTTCATAACCTTTGTGGGTTGGATCGATATCCGCAGCTAAAGCTCTTCCTACATCACCTGTAGTAGGCACACCAAAAATCATCTCGCCCGTTTTGGCATCATTAAGCCGTAAACCATAGGGACTGTATTGCCCTGGAGACTCAAGGCATTGCCAGATCTCCAGTCCCGGGCGATCTGGGTCCATATCCGACATATGTAAGGCATCGCCATGGCCCTGGCCGTAAGTCCAAAGGCGTTTACCGTTATCATTAATTGCGCTCGATCCGTTAATAACTTCGTCTTTTCCATCACCATCCACATCACCTATGGTCATTTGGTGGTTGCCCTGGCTGGAAAAGGCATTATTAGCAGGATCGCTCGGATCTTTGCTATCAAATATCCAGCGAAGAATTAATTGTCCGTCGCGCCAGTCGTAAGCGGCACGAACCAGCTTGTCATAATATCCGCGGCCAACAATCAGGCTCGGGCGGGCACCATCGAGGTAAGCAACTGCCGATACAAAACGATCCTGGCGGTTGCCATAATTATCTCCCCAATCTGAAACATTGCCTCTGGCCGGCTGATAACTAACTGTGGCCATAGCAGCACCCGTTAATCCGTTGAAGGCCGTCAGAAACTCAGGGCCTTGTTGCACCCATCCGCCAGAATTGCGGTAATCCACATTGGGGTTTCCAATTACTTTGCCGGTACCGTCAATAGTGCCGTCGGCAGTTTTCAAAATAATTTCGGCTTTTCCGTCTCCATCGAAGTCATATACCATAAAGGGATTAAAATGGGGGCCTCCATTCATATTAATACCCAGGTCAATACGCCACAAACGAGTACCGTTCAGTCTATAGCAGTCAAAAATCTGGTTTCCGCTATAGCCGCCCGAGTTATGATTGGCAACGGTTGGCTCCCATTTTAAAATGACTTCATATTGTCCATCGCCGTCAACGTCGCCTACACTGGCATCATTCGCCGTGTAAGTATAAGCCTTTCCATCTGGTGTAGTACCGGCCGGAGGGATTTGCAGAGGAATAGATAACTGGTTGTTTGACCACACTGAAGCGGCTGGGGAAGCAGCCCCCTCTACTCCGTTAATCACGGCTTTTACAGTATAGCTGCTGTTGAGGGTAGTATTGTCAAGGAAGTTAGTTGATGTAGTGATTGGTGTGGTATTAAGCTTCACACTATCACGATAAATATTAAAGGCGATGCCAGAAGGATCATTGCCTAAAAGGCGCCAGCTGATAAAAACCTGGCTGCTCGATTTACGGAGGGCTACCACTCCCCTGTTCAGGTATTCCATTTGCCTCGGAGTGCTTACAGCCTCATCGGGTAACGCCAGGGTGTTTAGCCGCACCACGTCGCCATAAGTAGTACCGCCAGCGTTAACAGCATATGCCCTTACATAATATAAAGTAGCAGGACTTAGGCCGGGGATAGTCACCGTGTACGATCCCGTGCCGGCAGAGCTGGCTACAACCTTGGCATGCGCAGTTGTAGGGTTTCCAGTGATATTATACACAACTCCTCTTTCGGTAATTGCCGACCCACCGTCGGATGTAATGTTGCCACCAGCTATTGCTGAGGAGCTCGTGATACCAGAAATAGCCTGCGTACTGAGCACTGCCGGTGGCGGTGCAGGAGCGTAAATGCGGGCAATTGGAGTGCTGATACCACTTGAGTTATTTTTTGTGTAAACGATAACAGGATACACGCTACCCGCGGCAATAGTTAAATTGCCAACAGGCTCGTCAATGCCCCGCGTTATGGTAGGATCTTTCATTTCCGTCCATGCAGCAGCGCCTGCTGCTTGTTTAAAAACACGGGCAACACTAGCAAAAGTGCTTGAAATGCCATCGATAAATGAGCAGTATAGATTACCCGAAACATCGCTGATCAGGCTGATATTTGGAGCATCCCGGGACGAAAGGCTAGTTGCTGAGCTCCATGTTCCAGCGGCCTTATTATAAACTATCACTGTAGCCCTATTAGAGTTGCCGGTATTAAAATAGGCGACAGTAGGATTTCCGGCAGCATTAAGTGCCATGCTGGTATGGCGAATGCCTCCGATATTTACAATAATGGCTGTCCAGATACCGCTGTTGCACTGGTAAAGCGCCATGTTGCCTGTGGTAGAGTTAGTAGCGGACAGGCTGGAGAAGGCCAACCAGGGTATATCAGCTTCGTCAATCACCAGGCTCAGAGCTACAGCTTTAGCCAGCGCATTCACAGGGCCTGCACCTACAGTTACCCATGAAGTCCCATCAAACTTTTTCACGTACGGAGTTAAGTTTGCGCCATCGCCGAAGGCAATATAGGGCAGGTTATCTGAATCAAACGCGAGCGAACTTCGAGGGGTAGAACTGTACTGAGACACGTTATTATTTACCGAGCCTGAAGACACATACAGGTTATTACTATCGCCATTCATCGGCTCCCAAACCTGTGTACTGTCGTTATAGGCCTTTACCGCTAGTTTATTCCCGTTAGCTGCATCAACATAAGTAATATAAAGCTTACTGGCCTTATCCAGATATATCCTGGTATAAATAAGGTTAGAACCAATATTATCCCCTACCTGTTCCCAGGCTTCTGTACCAGGATTTCTTCTTTTTACCTTGACAACAGGGCCAGAGCCTTCCCTGAAAACAACATAAGGAACATCATCCAATACGGTGATCGAAGTATAAGAAGAGGCCACAGCCGATATCTGGTTTTCATTGCCCAAGATATTCCATTTCTGTGCAAGGGAAGAGTTTAGATTCCAAAGGTTTAAAACAGCAAAAACAGCAATTCTTAAAGTGGACTTTCTGAAAAAAGATTCTGTAAGCCCGGGGAGTTGTTCCTTAAATAAAATAAGTCCTCGTAAAATTTTAATCATGTTTTTCTTTTTTGTTGGTTAGTAAGTGGTTAATAATCCTTTGAATTAGTAGGCTATAGCGATGTCTTAGCATTGAGTGTAATACCGGCTAGCCAGCTTTGTCATTTCGACGTAGGAGAAATCTTAAAGCGTTGTTATATCTATTGCCGAGGATCTCTCCTTTCGTCGAGATGACAAAGTTCCATATTGAAAACATCTCGAAATGAGCTTATTACGAACGATATCCTTATAACTCAAGGGACAACTTAAGTGCCGCCTCCATCATTTCAGCTTTTGATGAGAAATGCTCCTCTCGGAATGGAAATTTCTTGTTGCGGGAGCCAATTGCCATTGTAACTGATTGCTATCAAAAAGCAATAGAGGAAGTAGATAAGAAAGAAAATGACATAGATTGCTCGGTCTTTGCAATAAGCCCGTTAACAGTTTTTTTTTCATAATGATAGTTAGTATATAGATGTAAATGGTAATACCCAGAAATCACAAATCCCTCGCCAGCAGCTGCTCTGATTTGATGCAGCTTATCCTAAAACTACTCCGGGAGATTTCAAATTTAAATTGGTTACTCAAATTTAATTTCCGGAAAAGACAAACTCATCCTGCAGCGTCCTGATGCCAGGCATTTGCCTTTTGAAACGTAGAAATAATAAATAATTTAACGATTCATCAAAATGTACAAAGCCTGCAATCGGATGCTTGCAGGCTTTATACATTTTGATGTTAAAAATAGATCCGAAGGGGCACTGCAATCAGCACCATCGGTTAAATTAAACTTTGCAAGAAATCTTTAGAACATTGAACCGCTATTGCCAGCTTAAAACGCATTTACCAATTGCATAAAAATTCTTGTCATTCACCTTCGTTCTGGCTGTGTATACAACGGTGAAAGTTCCATCTTCCTCTTCAATTGCGCAAAGTGGGGTTCGTGTGTAATGATCGCCTGGCTCTGCCCAAAGATTTTTTGCAGATTGTACTTTAACGCGGGTTTCCTTGCTCCAGTGCACTCCATCAGTTGAAAGGCTATAGCCGATTTCCTGGTCGCCAAAGGAATCGTAAATCATTAGGTAGCGCCCATCTTTCAACTGGGTTACAATCTCGTTCTCGGTGAATACCTCTGCAAGAGTTATGGGGTTAAACCCTTCCGGCATCCTGGTCCAGGGGCCATTTAATTTAGGTGCATAAGCCAATCCTGTTGGCCAGCCTCCTTTAGGCAAATGGTTGTGCCCGTCGTATGGCGAATACCAGGTGTTGCCAACTTTATAAGGGTTGAAACAAGCAACAGCCTGCTGCCCTTCCCATGCTTGCGAATTAGCGTCAGGCTCCATTACTACGCCCATATCAGCATAGGGCCCTGCTATTCCATCTTTGCCTTTTATCACCGATTTAGCCCGCCATATTCTTCCAGCGTAATCGCTACCAGCAATCTCTCCTTTTGCTTCATCTCCCCCACGATACGCTACGTAGAAAATATTCCAGGCATCTTCCTCATCATTGAATACTACCCCGGTAACCCATACTTCAGCACGCGGGTTGGCAAACGTTCTTCCGGGAATACTTTCGACAATGGTTGACTTCCGCTTCCACTGAATCGCATCGCTACTTGTCCAATAGGAAATTCTCAGGTCCCTGTGAGGGCGATCAAACATTTCGTTAACGAACATATGATAAACACCATTGATTTTAACAACTTGCCCGGTTTCGAAACCTGATTTATTTGAACTTGCTATAACATCCGGATGATCGATGCTTATTATAGGGCCGGTATGCTCCGTCAAAAGTTTTAATGTTTTTGCCGCTGATTGCACTGATTTTCTTTGCGCGGCTAATTGTTTCTTTTGTCCATATACATCTGCTGTAGAAACTAAGATCAAGAGAGCGAAGGCAGCAACCTTCATTAATACATTAAGGTGTGTTTTATTCATAGAAATCGTTCTGGATCGCCAATTTAATTCCTATTAAGCATTTTGCGCGATTCTCGTTTTCCACAGTCCTCTTTTTTTGAATGATCTGTTTTCAGAAAAGCAAAAAAAGCCTGCAATCAGATAATTTGCAAGCTTTTAATAATCCCCTGGGGTTTGTTACTATTCAGCGTTAAAAAGATCAGGATAATCAGAAATGATTCCATCCACCCCCAGGGCTTTTAAATGGGCGATTTCTTCTTGGCTGTTCACCGTCCACGGAATCACTTTAATATCTTTTTCATGGCACTGCTTCACTAAATCCGCATCAACCATTTTATAATTGGGACTGTAGATTAATGGCTTAAAGCCTAATTTTTGCAAATTCTGCTGTAAAGTGCCTTTCTCTGCTAAAAATGAAGTTTTAACATGCGGATATTTTTTATTCAATACCTGAAGAGTGCGGTGGTCAAAAGACTGAATAATAACCCATGGCGTAATCTTCTTGCTTTCAATTACATCCATCAATAACTTTACAAAAACTTCCGGCTCTGGCTGCAACTTATTATCCCCTTCAGGACTGGACTTAGTTTCAATATTATAAAAAACCTGAGGCTTGTTATTTGCTTTCAGATTAGCTTGAACAGAGTCAATCAATTCGGATAACAGCGGAATATGTACTTTCTGCTTTTGCTGCTTTGGAAATTTATCGTAAAACTTAGAACCTACATCAAATTTTTTCAGCTCTTCATAAGTCATTTTATACAGCACATATCTCTTAGCATCTTTCTTTGGGATTTCTTTGCCATCCCCGTCGAGGGTAAACAATGGATTAACATAATCATCATGAGCCAGAACTACCTTGCCATCAGCGGTTACATGCGAGTCCATTTCAATGGTAGTTACACCCAAATCAATAGCTTTATACATTGCCGGGATGGTATTCTCTGGCATTAAGCCGCGAGCTCCGCGGTGTCCTTCAATATCAAATGGAGGAAGTGGCTGATCTCGTTTCATCGTGATTTGTCTGCTTTTACATCCTAAACCAAATATAGCTACAAAAGCAAAAACTAATATTCTATTCATCTATATCTTATTCTTAATCAAAGCATCCAGCCTGCGAAAGATCTGGGTAAACTCTTTTTGAGCAACTGAAACAATCTCTCCTCTTTTGTCAAAAAGTATTGCCCGAGAGCTGGTTGTCCCCGGATCAAACGATAATATAAATTTCTCCATTGATTTTGGTTAGTTATTATAAGTTAGTTGATCGTTATGCTTTGAAACTCCGGCAAGTCGGGCTCAAGGAAATACTTACTGGCTATTTTTTTGAAACTCTCTACCTGATCGAATTCCCACTTTTTATCAAACCCAAGTTCGGTTGCCATAAGGCTGGCAACTTCTGGAGCCATTGCAAGTGCTGCCCTTGCATCAAGAAATAATATACGCAGCCTTCGTGCTAAAACATCTTCTACAGTACGAGCCATTTCATTTCTGACTGCCCAAATGACTTGAGCTTTTGTATAGGAGTAATCTGAGAGCAGTTTTTCGGAAAGCTTCGGCGATTGCTTCATCAAATTTTCGATATTTTTTTCGTCCGATCCGTAAGCTGCCAGGGGGCCATTAGTTGTATTTGCGGTAAAGCCATGAATTTTTTGAGTTTTCGAATTGCAAGCTACCTGTGGCAGCCGGCCTACTTTTATTGCTTTATCAATGGTATCCTCCGCCATTTTACGATAAGTTGTCCATTTTCCGCCTGTGATGGTAATTAAGCCAGAATTGGCAACGATTAACTTATGGCTTCGGGAAATTTCCTTGGTGCTTTTGGTGTCCTTATCAGGAGCGGCAAGTGGCCTTAAACCGGCAAAAACAGCTAATACATCTTTTGTAGTTGGCTTTTTAGAAAGGTACTGGCCGGCGGTTTCCAAAATGAAATGTATTTCTTCGCGGAGCGGCACCGGCTCCAGGCTTTGTGTTTTCAGTGGCGTGTCTGTTGTTCCTGCCACAAGGTGATTGTGCCATGGCACAGCGAATAACACCCTTCCATCGAGAGTTTCAGGAATCATCATGGCTCTATCACCAGACAGGAAGGATTTATTTAGAACAATGTGAGCACCCTGACTCGGGCGGAGAAGCGGCTTCCTTTTAGCAACGTCCATTTGCAGAATATCGTCTACAAATACTCCGGTGGCATTTATTACAACTTTGCCACGCAGTTTGAATTCCTGTTTACTTTCCTCGTCAAGCCCAATTACTCCCTCTACTTTGCCAGTGGCTGATTTAGACAGCCCGGTAACTTTAAAGTAATTAACCAATGTTGCACCTTTTTGGGCAGCGGTTTGTGCAATATTTATCGCCAGCCTGGAATCGTCAAATTGCCCGTCCCAGTACTCTACGCCACCCTTTAGATCTTGCTGCCTAATCTCTGGCATAGATTCGCTTAAATTCTTACTACTTAATAACCGTGATGGGCCAAAGCTATATCTGCCGGCCAGCCAGTCGTATATCTTTAAACCAATAAGGTATTTTAATTTTGAAAACCAGCTATAGCATGGAATTACGAAAGATTGACGTTTTACAAGATGTGGCGCGTTTTGCAACAGCAGGCCACGTTCGTATAGAGATTCATAAACTAAGGCAATATTTCCCTGCGCAAGGTAGCGAACGCCTCCGTGTATTAATTTAGTACTACGGCTCGAAGTACCCTTAGCAAAATCCGACTGCTCAAGTAATAATGTTTTAAATCCTCGCAAAGCCGCATCCAGTGCCGTTCCCAGGCCGGTTGCCCCTCCGCCAATTATTATCACATCCCATAACTGATCTTTACAAAGATTGTTGATTGAATTGTCGCGGTTAAAATATCCCTCTTTATCACTCATCTCTTTATTAAAAAAAAACGAAAAGCACAGTATAATATAATTACATTTCCGCTGTCGTTGAGTTTTTATGGATGATTCCAAAATCATTCTTTTCGCATTCAGGCTCCCTAATTCTCTTCCCTCTTATAATCTGAAAATAATTTTCTTCATACTGAGTATCAGTTTCTTATTAAGGTGTCTAAGGGAAAGAATATAACCGTACGGAGTCCGGAGCTTTTCGGAACTACGTACTTAGACATCTACTGGTTACTGCCTAAATCTTAGCTGTAAAATTTTCTCTTATCTAACTAATTATAACAGAAAAACAAAAACCAAAAATGAACACAAAATTAAAATCAATGTGTCTCGTGCTTTTGGCCCTCCTGGCCGGTGCATGTAAAAAAGATGTTAAAACGCTAAACTCAGAAGAGGTTTCTGGGCCTAACTCAAAACAGGCAATTAGTAAAGTTATGGCAATTACGCATGCAGGAGGTATCCTACATACCGAAGCCGACTATGAACGCATGAGAGTGAAGGTAAACGCAGGAACGCAACCCTGGAAAGGTAGCTGGGATAAGCTACTGGCAAGTCCGCATTCTTCATCAACCTGGACATCCCGGGCTACCGCTACTGTAATTCGCGGTGGCACCGGCGATAACGTGGCTTTGTTATATAATGACGTTGCTGCTGCGTATCAAAATGCGCTTATATGGAAAGTGTCTGGTAACACTGCAAACGGTAACAAGGCGAGAGATATTTTGAATCATTGGTCTAGTACATTAACCTCTATCGGTGGCAATGCAGACCGCTTTTTGGCGGCAGGTATATTTGGTTACCAGCTAGCAAATGCAGGTGAAATGATGAGGGGATATGGTGGATTTAATGCTACCGCGTTCAGGACGATGTTGGTGAATATCTTTTATCCAATGAATAATAGTTTTTTGACTAACCATAACGACGCCTGTATTACGAATTATTGGGCAAATTGGGACCTATGTAATATGGCTTCTGTTTTGGCCATTGGTATCTTTGCAGACGACCAGGCAAAAATCGACCAGGCAATCAACTATTTTCAAACAGGTGCCGGAAACGGATCGATATTAAAAGCAGTTCCTTTTTTACACCCCAACAATCTTGGGCAATGGCAGGAAAGCGGCCGCGATCAGGGACACTCTCTTTTGGGTGTAGGCTTAATGGGCGCCTTCTGCGAAATGGCATGGAATCAGGGTATCGATATGTATAGTTACAGCAACAGCCGCTTTAGAATGGGTGCAGAATATGTAGCCAGTTACAATAATGGAAATTCAGTACCTTTTACTACCTATAACTGGGGATCCGGCCAAAGTTGTGCCCCTCAATCTCACACAGTAATCTCTGAGGCTGGCAGAGGAGAAATAAGGCCTGTATTCGAAATGATTAGTGCACACTACAGCCAGCGTTTAGGCATTTCTGTATCACAGATCACCCAGCGTGCTGTAATACATCGTCCTGAGGGCGGGCCTGGCGGACATGCTACAACCTTCGACCAACCGGGCTACGGTTCTTTAACTTTTTACCGTGATGCTTCATCAAAGCCAATTGCCAACGGAACGTATAGCTTAAGAAATCGCGCAAGCGGCAAAATGCTGGACAATTATGGTGTAACAACAGATGGAGCGGTGATTAGACAGTATACAGACGGTACTAGCAACAACCAAAAATGGGTGGTTGCCTATAGCAACGGTTACTATAAATTGAGCTGTGTAACCGGTGGTAAATACCTCGATAGCTTTAACAACACCGCCGACGGTTCAACAGTGCACCAATGGGCAAATGGCGGCAGTCCAAATCAGCAGTGGCAAATTGTTGATTTAGGCAATGGCTACTGCAAAATCTTTAATCGCGCAAACGGAAAATGCCTTGACACTGGCGGCGGTACAGCTGACGGTGCCAACATGCAGTTCTGGTTTTCAAATAACAGTATAAATCAGCAATGGGCTTTCGTTGCTCCTTAATAATGAACAATTAATTTTAATAACTAATATTTACATGATAAGAGAGGGAATTGAGTATGTTTCAAAACATGCTCAATTCTTTTTGTTTTTGGGGGTTTCTTATTTATTAAGAACGTGGGCTGCATTTAAGTTAACGGGGTTATGGACTAAGGGCTATACAGAAAGATGATTGGCTTGAAATTTGAATTGATCTGCTACACAGGTCGTTTACCTGTGATAAAGATTAACAAAATGCAAGGTAGGATATTGGTTGTGGATGATGACGAGATGCTCAGGCAAACAATAGAATTACTTTTATACTATAAGGGTTATATAGTGAAAACACTTTCTACCGGCAAAAACCTGACAGAAACCGTTGCTGAGTTTAGTCCTGACCTGATACTATTGGATATTATACTAGACGGACTTAGCGGACGGGATCTTTGCAGGGAACTAAAGTCGCATCAACTTTACCGTCATATCCCCATCATTGTTATGTCAGCAAATGATGATCTATATAATTCTATTTGTGCAGATGGAGCTAACGATGTGATTCTTAAGCCGTTTAACGAAATAACATTATTAAGCAGAATAGAAAGGCAGTTAGTACAGCTATTTAAATGAAGTGCATTTTCTTTTAATGACTCTGGTATTTAACAGATTTTAGCTATCTCACTAGATATTAACAGGTTGATAACCATAAAAAACCCATCGAATCCAACCATTCAATGGGTTTATTTCGGCAGCCGCAGTCTAGGCTACGAAATTTAAATAGAGCCCTGAATTCTTATGCTTTGTAATTCAGATGTATTCAATTTAATATACTCCATCTAAATCCATTGCCCGTATTATTTTAACGTGCCGGTATGCATTCGTTTCACTCCATTCGGAGTCGTAATTTAAGCCATATGGCCAAAAATGCCCGCCACCTGTACTGATACCAGTTGTTGGTGTTTCAAAGGCTCTTATTGTAGCTAATCCATTTGATCAGGAATATTGTCCTCCGCTACTGAGTGAGGCCCAGGCACTTGTTTGCCCCACGCCGTAGCAATGGCCCAATTCATGCATCGCAGTGCGAACTTTCTGATAAGCCGAATTTGCCCCAAACCGAATATGCCCACTAACAACTGCGTCTGCAGTTGCTAATCCCGTGTTATACTCAACGGTGATGGTACGGGCAGTCCAATTCGCACCTCTGTTATATCGGGCACAAGCATCGTTCATTGCCGCCGTGATTCTGGTTAAAGCATCAGCCGGCACATTGGCAGTGCTGGTCCATTGCCAGGTTAGCTGTCCGTTATAGGCCGTCGGCACAAGAGCCCATTGCTGATTCTCCCCACCATTCCAGGCCATTTGATGTACATTGGCCAGGTTAGAGGAAGATGAACCACTGACCTCAAGTACCTTACCGCTTGCTCTATTCTCTATGCGATAAAATCCCCCGGGCAAACTAACAAACGTCCATTGCTGGTTATTTCCGCCCCAGTAACTATAAATCTGCACATTTGCACTGTCGGCTGTTCCAGCGGCATCAAGTGCTTTTCCACTATGTACTCCAATTATTTTATAGTAGCCACCACTGGTTGCTGTTAAAGCCCAAAACTGGTAGGTTTCTCCAGTACCACCATTCTGTGCTACATTGGTTCCGTTGGATGTTCCGGCGCCAACAACATGTAGCATCTTACCACTTTTCCGGTTGACTATAACGAAGGTATCAATGGCTACCGTTTGGGGTGTTTCTACCGGAGCAATCGCATAAACAGATGCAGCGGCTTTGCTGGAATTGCCTGCTAATACTTGCTCTTTTTCCACCCTCAGGTCTTTTTTACAACTTGCAGCTACTACGCTTAAAAGCAAGGCCAAGCTTAATACTCGTGAAATTGATCTAGTTTTCATTAGGTTTATTAATTAAGTACCTACACATGCTATATGTACATAATTGATTATTTATAGACAGGGGCATGTACAATTTTTGGTTGGAAAAACTCCCTGATATTTTTAGGACGGCTGCAATTGCATTGAATGCCTCATGCATAACACGCCAAAACTTTTTGCATATAAATTATTAAAGATGGTATCGCAATTCCTATAGATAGAAACACCTTACCATCGGGCTAAAGAATTGAATGCGAACGTAGGTTATAATAGGCAGAGTGAAAATAGGAGCTCTGACTGTGATACGTTTAGCGTATTTTGACTGATACGTACTCGATCTTAGCCTAAAGCAGTGGAGGGAAACAAAAAAGATAAAGCATAATAGATCGAGGTGAAATGATTCACACGCAGGAGCAATTAATTCTGCCGCATTCTACCTGGCTATTAATTTCCATATTGTCCGATATACATCAATGGAGAAAGCCCGGTGACGGCTTTAAATACCCGATTGAAATGAGTAATGCTATTGAAACCGCAGCTGTATGCAATTTCTGATACTCTATCGAAAGATCCATTTAGCAGCATCCTACAGGCTTCATTTACCCTTATTTTATTCAGAAAACCGACTAGAGTGTCTTGGGAGTGTTTTTTAAAGTATCTGCAGAAAGCATGTGGGCACATAAAAGCTTGTTCTGCAACGTCCTCAAGAGTAAGTGGTTTATTATAGTTCTGAATAATATAGTTGTAAATATGGCCAACTTTAATGCTTTCATTATCATTGATAGTGCGTGGCGAGGCACTTACAGTTAAGGGTTTGAGGTTGTGAATGCTACTCATTTCTTTCAACAACCATAAGAATTCTATAAACTGTTGGATTCCTTTGGTATGCAGTATACCATTCATCCTATTAGAGATAGCCTCAACCGTTTTTGCGGGAATTTTGGCCCCGTTTTGGACCTTGCCAAGAAACGAATTAATAAGCTTCATTTCAGGGAGCCCGCATAGCGATGCCATGTTGCCTGCTGTATTAAAAAATATAGTGGTGGCATGAATTTGCTTTGTGCTGTTTTCTTGAAAATAGGATGGTTCACTTTTAAATAAATGAGGCATGTTTGCGCCAAGGACGTAAATTTCTCCTGACCCGAAAGCATGTATGTTATTACCAGCAATGAGCGTCCCCTCTCCTTTTTTTATCCATGTTATTTGAACTTCTCCGTGCCTATGAAGATGCGGGTAAAAGTAAGGTTGAACTTCATCCAAAACTTGAAGGGTTTGGCCGCAGGCGGCCGCAATGGTAAACGGTAAAACTTCCACGTTCAAAACTTTATATTATATCCTTTATGATGTAAAACCAGATAAAAGCGTAAGAAATAGCAGCGTTAACAAAGTCCATAAGATTGGTTGCATTCTTAGCCATGAACAGAAGCGCAGAAGCCACAGCCAAAATTCCGCATAAGTATCAGATGAAAAGGGAGGGAAAATCGTCCGTTTATAGGGTGAAAATGTTTACTTTAATAATAATACGGGTGCAGGAGAATAAAGAAGGGAGGTTTTATCAGCCGATTCTGTTTATCATTCTTGAAATATCATGAGATAAATTAGGAGTTATAAAAAGCCTCACCCCCAACCCCTCTCCTCCGAAGGAGTCCTTTGGACAAAAGAGAGGGGAGCCAACCGTTTTTATTAAGGGGGGCAAATTCATGAATTGCCCATGGGATATTAGAAGCAATTTTTAGAGATTTCCTTAAATCTTTCTCATCCCCTGGCATGGTACTGTTTTTGCATTAATACTTCATAAAGACCCTGCATAATGTCTAGGTTGCAAAAAGTTGGCAATTTTAAAAGAAGATCATTGCCATATCAGAAGTTTTTTGATTTGGTTCCGTATCCCCTTATAATATTAAAACCAGACAGTCCGAAATTTACTATCATCAATGCAAATGCCAAGTACCTGGAAGCCACTCAAACGAAGAAAGAAAAGATCATTGGCAAAAGCTTGTTTGACCTGTACAGGAATAATCCTTCGGAACCGCCTGGTTGTAAAACGGAAGAAATAGTTGAACACTTCGATGAATTGCTTGCTTCTAAAGCACCCGAGCTAAAGCGCACCTTTCGCTGGGATATTCCCATCCCCGGAACCGGCCAGAAGGATATACGATATTGGGATATGGCAATTACACCTGTTTTTAATATTAATGGAGAAATTATCCAGATATTAAGCGCCCCTACAGATGTTACCGCTTCTGTCCTTCTTAAAAAAAGTGAGCGCATGGCGAAGAAGGAAGCAGAGTTTCAAAAAAAATATCTGCATGATATATTTCTGCAGGCGCCCGTCGGAATTGGAGTCTATAGTGGCCCCGATTTTGTAGCAGAACTAGTAAACCCCGCCCTTGCCGAGTTTTTAGATCGCGATTATAAAAGTTTATTAGGTAAGCCTTTTTTTGAAGTAGTGGATGAAGCTGCCGACATGGGCTGGGAGAAGATACTGCACCAGGTATTATACACAGGCCAGCCTTTTGTTGGCTTAGAACATCCAGTAAAGCTGTTTCGAAAAGGAAAGTTGGAAAAGCTTTACCTCAATTTTATAGTTTACCCCTTTCATGAATTTGATGAAAAAGTTTCGGGAATTATAAAAATTGCAGTAGATGTTACGGAGCAGGTGCTATTAAAACAGGCTTTGCAAGAAAATGAAGAGCGCCTGAATATTGCCGTAGACTCGGCTAACTTGTCGGTGTGGGAACTCAATCTGGACACTAATATCGTATTAACTAAAAAGGGTATTGATCTTCCGGGTTTTCCAAAATCTGGTGAAAAATGGACTGTGGAAGAATATCTGCAATTGCTATTACCGGAAGACAGGCAGCTGGGCATCGATTCCCTTACAGAAGCTCAGCATACAGGGAAATTCGATGTGCAATTGAGAGTTCAATTGGAAGATGGCGCCATTCACTGGCTACGAGGAACAGGCAAAGTATATAATGGCGACAATGGCAAGCCTCAACATATTATTGGTACTACGCAGGATATAACCGCCACTGTAGAGCTCGATCAGCGCAAAAATGATTTGATTACCACCATCAGTCATGAATTAAAAACGCCGGTAACGGCCCTAAAAGCTAGTACCCAGCTTTTGGAAAGGAAATTTGCACCAAGCAACGACACGTCTACCCATGGCATGCTTAAAAAAATGAATAAGCAACTTACCCGCCTTACTGCTTTAATACATGATCTGCTAGACGTAAGCCGGATAGAGGGTGGTAAAATACAATTGCAAAAAACAGACTTCTTATTATTTGATTTAATCGAAGATATAGTGAGTGATGTGCAGCGAATAACTCCTTCTCATGAAATTATTATTGAAAATGAAAAGTTGATTCACTGTTACAGTGATCGGGAACGCCTTGGCCAGGTTTTAACAAATTTGTTAACCAATGCTATAAAGTACTCGCCCGGCAAATCAAAAGTGGTTATTTCGGCAACATCCAATACAAAAGAAGTTATTTGTAGTGTCAGGGATTTTGGCATCGGCATCGCTAAAGAAAAGCAACCTTATATTTTCGATCGCTTCTTCAGAGTGATCGGAGAACAGAACTATGCATTCCAAGGTATCGGGTTAGGCTTGTTTATCTCTGCCGAAATAATTAAACGCCTTGATGGTAGAATTTGGGTTACCAGCAAACCTAATGAGGGCTCTACTTTTTACTTTTCTGTACCAGTAAAAAAACTATAAATAGTATTTTATCAGCCTGAGTTTGATTATTTTTAATTGTTAAATAATTCAGAATAAGAACCTTGCTTTCCCCTATCCTTGAGCTACTGTGTACACATCTTCTGCACATTCAATTCTTTCTTTTTCTTTTCCATTCGATGAAAAGAAACAAAAATCTTGTGCCTTGCGAGGTGCCTTTTTTCGCACATTCCTCTGCGCAAATTCCCTTATCAGCCGCACGGTGCTGCGCCGGCTTTTCCCTTTCCGCACATCCCATCGCTTCAGAAAACCCAACAATGCACCTTCCTCATACACAGGCTCGCTGATAAGTGAATTATTGAGGTATTAATTTTCTCTAAAGGTCTCAATGAGTGCTTCGCAGTTTTTACCCAGGCACTTCGCAAGGCACCGCCTCCGAATCGAGGTTTCTGCCTGTTTCGATCACCCTCCTGCAAATCGCCTTAATACAAAAACTTGTTTGCACACAGTAGCCCAGACGGAGAGAAAAAGCTGCCGCACACTTGCTTCGGCTAACTGTCATAAAACGGAAAGGTTTGCAGTACTCCTTCAAATTAAACGGGAATTGAAAAATCAAAGCGAGTGCCTTGCCCTTCCTTAGACGAGATTGTTATTTTTCCATTCAACAGGTGTACCCGATTAGAAATATACTTTAAACCAAAACCCTTTTTAAAATTTTGTTTATCGCCTTGGTTAATACCTAAACCGTTGTCACTTATCTGAATTTCTATCGAACCCGCCGTCTTCAGGATGCTTATATCAGCCTGGCTTGCTTTTGAATGTTTTACGATGTTATTTACAATCTCTTGTATCACACGATAAATAGCTATTTCAGTTACCTGGCGTAATCTCGTTTTTAAGCCGCTAATACTGGCATTAAATGTGATTCCTGCTTCCAATAATTTTGAGCTAAAAAGATCATTTAAAGCAATTTCCAGTCCATAGTCCTGTAAGGTAGGGGGCATAAGCTCATATGATATAGACCTTACTAATTTGATAGCAATATTGAGATGCTCTTCTGCCTCGGGGCTCTTTCCCTCAACAGCAAATTTGGTAAAGGTTAGTAATTGTCCAAATTCATTATGCAGAGCCTCGGCAATGCGTCTGCGTTCTTCTTCCTGCGTTTCCATTACCGCGTTCAAAATGGCCTTTTGTTTTTCTTCCTCCGCAAATCGAAGTTTTGCTTCTGCTATCTTACGTTCGGTAATATCCATATCAACTCCAAGCATCTTTATCGGCCTTCCAGATTCATCATAATATGGAATTGCTTTTATACACAAGTGCTTTTGTTTACCATTAACTGATATTCGTATCTCATCCTCAAAGGGTATAAAATCTTTACTAAACATTTCAATGATCCGCAACACGTGTGGCAAATCTTCCTTTATAGCGAACTTCGAATATATTTCCGGAGAAATTTTCTGGCTTTCTTCGATATCGAACAAGCGGAACATACCCGCAGACCAATGAATTTCGGTGCTTGCAATATCGTATTCCCAGCTCCCAATTGCCGCCACCTCTTCTGCCTGCCGGAGAACAGCAAGGCTCTTAATCACGTCGGCTTCAGCCTCCTTTTGCTCACCAGTGTTTTCTACGGAGACGAGAAGCTTATCACTTGTTTTCTGTTTAGCAATCTCCTGTTCCGTTTCTTTCTTTTCGGTAACATCCTGCGCCACGCAAAAAAAATGTCGCGCAATCCCCTCGGCATTATAAAATACGTTCCCACGAAATTCTATAACTCTCCATTCTCCATCTTTTCGCTTAATCGGGCAGGTATAATTGCAGGGAAGCTTATCGATTGCTGCCTGTTCAAGCATCCGTCTTAGCTCAATAGCATCCTCCGGATAAGAATGCGAATCAATAAAGCCCAGGCTGGGTTGAAACGATTGTGGTTCTTCTCCCAATAGCCTATACATCCCGTCTGAAAAAAAGGCCTTGCCGGTATCCAAGTCCACTTCGTAAATTCCTATACTTGCTAGCTCTTCGATAGAATGAACAAGCATTTCCAATCTTTCAACTTCATGTAAATTTGCACCAACCGAAAAGCTGTAATTTGAATTATTCATAGTAGTTGTTAGACAGATTGGGACAAGTAACAGAGATGTTCGCTACTAGTTTGTTAATTTCTGAAATTAGGCTTAAACAGGGACTTTATACATGATATAATACCCAAAACGATAGAGAGCGCATCTAAGAATTAGTCCCGGTTTTCTTTATAAACAGCCGAGACTGGTTTTAGTTACAGATTATAAGATTATTATATCTTCCAACTTCTAATGAAAGGACGGCCTCTATTAGACTCCTTTAACAAGCAGAGTAACAATATTACAAACTATTCAAAATGGAACATTTGCATAAAAACATCGATACATTAGCAGAAGGACCCTCTCGCAATGCTATTAAGTTAAGGTATAAAGGAAATGCAAAGTTTCATACCCTCTCTGCCTTCGGCATCTCTCCCAAAGGGAGAGAAAAAGCTACCGCACACCGTGCAAACGCCTAACTTAATAGCATTTGGCCCTCTTGTTGAAGGCGACAGTGATTGAGGGAAAACTTTAGCAACAACCAGGATTGAAGAACGGTTGTGATGCAAAACCTCGGCGAGTAACTATTTGCCTTTTACTTTGACAACCAAGGGTTGCATGGCATATATTTCCCTGGCTCCTTTCACCATACTACGGCGCACTTTGCTTCGCATATACTTAACCAGCCGCCGTTTGCCAACTTCTCCCTTCTCTTTGATAGGCGTTAGAAGCCGAAGCGAATACGTTGCCAAAAGCCCTCCAATAATGAAGAAGAAGCCCCAGCCCTTAAGGCTTATTAGTGGTATTATGGATACGCCTTCTGCGCTGCGCCATTCAAAGCTCCACATAAGTTGGTGTGAAGCAAAGAAATCAGCCATAAGTCCGCCAATTAGAGGAGCAATTGCAGAGAAAAACGCAACTGTCATGTTTTTAACCGATAAATAAACTATTGCCTCTTCCTGAGGTGCCAGTTTCATACCAATATTAGTTATAGCAAGGTTTATCCCGGCAATGGAAAGGCCGCTTACAATATTAGTCAAGATAAGAAATCCCAATACTATATAATGTCCGGTAATCATTCCGCTTAATGCCCATGCCAGTAAACTTGTTATATATATTGGTGCACAAATTTTAATAATAGTTTTGTTACTGTATCGATCTGAGTAAAGCCCCCATAGCTTTATAGAAAAAATGCCACTCAGCTGATTGATAATTCCCAGAGCGATGATCCATGATAGCTGAATTCCGAGCGTTTTCATCATGTACACAGAAAAAAACGGCGTGGCAAGATTTAAAGCAAATGCCCATAAGGAATTGAACGATAAAAGCTTTCTAAAATTAGAATCTCTTAGTGGACTTTGCAGCAACTTAAAAAAGTTAGCATCTGTCATTAATGATTTTGGCTCGGGCGTGCGGCTTAGCATAAACACACCCAGCATACCAAAAGCCCCTCCGGCAATAAACATCCAGCAATAAGCCCATAACTCATACTGAGGATAATGTAGCTTTACATGATCTAAGACGAAAGCGATTGCCAGGCTGAACACCACACTTACAATTTGAGAAAGCCTGCCCCGGTGCGAGAAATAAGAACCCAGCTGCTCGGTCGGCACAAGGTCGCGCATCCACGAATTCCAGCTGGCACCGGCCACAGCACCGAAGTAATAGTGAAAGAATAGAAAGAATATAAGCGCATAAATACTTGACCCGGCGCTAAATATAAAAGGCAGCAAGCCTATGATAAATAATGGAAAACGAGCCAAAAAGTTAAAAATAACAGTTATCGCTTTCCGGTTATTATATCGTTGAACCAGCCATATGGCTACTAATTGAAATATACTGCTGAATGTTGGCAGCGCAGCCAATAAGCCTAACTGAAAATTACTGGCACCTAAATGCAATGCCATTGCCACTAAAAATGTCCCTCCGGTCAAAGCAACCATAGACTCGGCTGCCAAGCCATCGGCGACAACCATTCTTAGTCCGGACTCGATTTGTCCCTTATTAAGACTCTCTGATGGTTTAAAACCCATGACTCCCCTTCCCCTCTGAAAAATATGCCCTTTTACGGAAGCGAAAAGAAAAATGTTTTGAGTATTTGGCGAGATTTTTCAATTGGGTATTAATACCTGTTTTTAAGGTGTATCTACTGATATTCATCCTGTTGCATGTAGCAGACAATCAATTAATGGAAAAATGCGGTTATAGCTTTGCAAACATTTACCAAAATCAGCAAAACGTTCATGTATACACTCGGAATAAACTCAGCATTTCATGATTCATCAGCTTGTATTATTAAAGATGGCATTGTCCTGGCAGCAGCCGAGGATGAGCGGTTTACACACATTAAACATGGCAAAAGGCCCGTTCCCTTTTCCACCTGGGAACTCCCCTTTCACGCAATAGATTACTGTTTACAAATTGCCGGTATACATTTAAGCGAAGTGGATCATGTTGCTTATTCCTTTGATCCATACATCCTGCTTGGGGATAAATATAAAGGCAAACCGTCTATCGACATTCCCCTCGAAGGCGGACATTCGTCGAATGGGTGGCTCAACCCCTGGGATCCCCTGTTTCTTAGCTCTATAGTTAATGCCCCTGCACAGTTGGTAGACGGCTATCCGCACCATCTGCAAAAGCGCTTCAAAGGAGCTTCTACTAAGGATTTTAAATTTCATTTTGTAGAACATCATTTATCGCATGCGGCAAGTGCCTATTTTCCTTCGCCATTCGAAACTGCGGCGATTTTAACAATTGACGGCCGGGGCGAGCTTGCAACAACCACATACAATATAGGCAGCAACAACAATATCGACCGAATTGCACAAGTGAATATGCCACATTCGCTGGGATTGCTTTATGAACGTGTGACCACTTACCTGGGCTTCCTGCACTCTTCTGACGAATATAAAGTGATGGCCCTGGCCTCCTATGGCAAGCCGATATTCGCCAATGATTTCAGGGAGATGATTAAAGTAGACGGCTTAAACTATACCATAGGCAATGAAAGGTTTGAAGAGCGTTTTGGGCCTGCCCGCCTAAGACATGAAGAATTTACTGCACACCATTTCAACATCGCTCATTCATTGCAGCTGGTGCTGGAAGAAACAGTGCTGGAACTGGTTCATAATTTCTACAGCCTGGCCAGGGAAGAAAACCTATGCATGGCAGGCGGAGTAGCTTTAAATTGTGTGTTAAATGCCCGAATAAGGGATAAAGGCCCTTTTAAAAATATCTGGGTACAACCCGCAGCGGGCGATTCGGGGACCGCTTTGGGCGCCGCCGAATGGATTGATGCGCAAGAACGAAAAAGCACCCGAAAAGATTATGAAATGCAACATGCTTACCTGGGCCCCGACTACTCTGACGTCGAAATAGAGAAATTTTTGAAGTGGGTAAAAGCGCCTTATAAAAAATTGGACAACATTGCGGAGCAAACGGCGGAGATTCTGGCTCAGGATAAAATTATTGGATGGTACCAGGGACGCATGGAATATGGGCCCAGGGCTTTGGGAAGCAGGTCTATATTGGCTTCACCGATCAGCGAAAAAATGCAGGCTCGCCTCAACGAAGTTAAGGATCGTGAAGATTTCAGGCCGGTTGCCCCGGTGGTATTGGAAGAGGATGCCGGAGAATGGTTTGAAAATGCACACTCCTCTCCTTTTATGCTCTTCGTTTACAATGTAAAAGCCGACAAAGCCGATAAAATACCTGCGGTAAGGCATACAGACGGCACTGCGCGGATTCAAACAGTTAATAAATCCCAGCATCCCCGTTATTACGACCTGCTTAAAGCGTTTAAAGCCAAAACAGGAGTTCCGGTATTGGTTAACACTTCCTTTAATACCCTTGGAAAACCAATAGTATGCTCGCCAAGAGACGCCGTGGAATGCTTTTGGAGCTCCCCTTTTGATGCACTTGTAATTGGTTCATTTTTAATAGAAAAATAGAAGAGCTATGAAAAAGATTTCTGTAGTTATTCCGACCTATAAACGCATCGAATTGTTACAGAAATGCCTGCATTGCCTGGAAAAACAAACCTTTCCGAAAGGTGATTTTGAAGTGCTTGTTATTAGTGACGGGCCGGACGACAAAACAAAGCTCCTTCTAGCTAAACAGTTTTCCTGGATGAAATACGATCACACCTGTGAAAAGAAAGGCCCCGCAGCCGCAAGAAATCTCGGATGGCTTAAAGCCCAGGGCAAACTGATTGCCTTTACGGATGATGATTGTTTGCCTGAAGCCGAATGGTTGGAGCGCCTTTGGAAATCTTACCAAGGAGAAGACGAGGTTGCTTTTTCGGGGAGGGTAATTGTGCCTTTATCCAAAAATCCTACTGATTTTGAATTAAATACAGCCAACCTGGCATCGGCCGAATTTATTACTGCTAATTGTGCCTGTACTAAACAAGCATTGATACAAACTGGCGGTTTTGATGAGCGTTTTGCCTTGGCATGGCGGGAAGACAGCGACCTTCATTTTAAATTGATAACCAGGCAAATTTCTTTAAAAAAGACCGATGCTACGGTTGTACATCCGGTTAGGGCTGCTAGTCCAGGAATCAGCTTAAAAGAGCAGCGCAAAGGTTTATATAATGCTTTATTGTACAAAAAATTCCCAGGCTTATATCGCACTAAGATTGGTACGGGAGTTCCATGGAACTATTATGCAATAGTACTTTCCTTTTGCGGGATGCTTATATTCATTCTTATACAGTCTCAACTGTTTTTCGGCATTTGCCTGATGGGATGGATTACTCTGACTGCGCTATTTTTCTGGAAGCGTATTAAAAAGGCCTCGAAATCTGTGGCCCATGTAACGGAGATGGCTATCACTTCGTTGTTTATTCCATTCTTATCTGTTTACTGGCAGCTCTATGGAGCGATAAAATACCGTGTGTTATTCATCTAACAATATGAAATTACCTAAACAGGAAATAAAAAAAATCATAGTTTTCAGAGCTCTGCAACTCGGCGACTGGCTTTGCGCAATTCCCGCAATCAGAGCATTACGTGCGGCCTATCCAGACGCAGAAATCACCTTATGCGGGCTGCCCTGGTCTAAATTGCTGATTGAGCGTTTCCCTGCTTATTTTAACGACTTTATCCACTTTCCGGGCTTCCCTGGCTTGCCCGAGCAGCAATTTGAACCAAAAGACTTTACTTCTTTTCTCTCAGAAGTTCAAAGTCGCGGATATGATCTTGCTCTGCAGATGCAGGGAAACGGTACGATTATTAACCCCATGATGGAATTATTCGGAGCAAGTTATACGGCGGGCTTTTACCAGGAGGGGCACTACCATCCCGATAATGGATTATTTGTAAAGTACCCGAATTATGGCTCTGAAATAGAACGGCATTTACACTTGATGGAGTTTTTGGGCATTCCATCACAGGGCACTTATCTCGAATTTCCTACCACCGAAAAAGATAATGCCGAATTAATTAACCAAAATTTTCCTATAAGCCCCGGCCGGTACGTATGTGTGCATCCTGGTTCCAGAGGGGCCTGGCGCCAATGGCCCACTAATTATTTTGCAGCCCTGGCTGATTATTGCCATGAAAATGGCTTTACGCCGGTAATTACTGGCACTCCTGAAGAACTTAGTATTGCCGAATCTGTAACAGAACAAATGCAGTATGAACCTGTAATGGCTATCGGAAAAACTAGCCTAGGAGCGGCGGCCGCACTTATTAAAAATGCTTATGCGTTAATTTCTAATTGCACCGGAGTATCACACATGGCTGCAGCATTTAAAACAAAAAGCATTGTGATCAGCATGGATGGCGAACCGATAAGATGGGCACCGCTTAACCGCGACCTCCATTATGTAGTTGACTGGACCCAAAAGCCGGACTTTGATCTGGTGGCAAGCCAGCTAACACGGATGCTGGCAAAGGCATCTTAATATTTTTTGTGCTGTGCTTAATTAAACAGTACTAACCATTCTTCAGGCAATTCGGGAATCTGCGTTTTCTCGCCATATAAAATTTCGGCTGCCGCCGTTGCCAACTCTTTTGGAGGAACGGGAGGAATTCGTTGTGAGAACAGTTTTTGATTTACGTAACGTATGACTTCATTTTTACTTTGTAGCTCCGTAGGAACTGAGTAGGTAAATACTTTTCCCTCGGCCTGCCAGGGGAAATGTTGCGGATTGGTTTGCGCATATAAAACAATTACAGGCGTGGATACAGCAGCGGCGATGTGAATGCTGCTTGTATTTACAGAGATAAGAAGCGGTGCCATCTTAATTAAGGCGATGAACTCTTCAAGTGTAAAATCCCCGGCAAAGGAGAAAGAATTAGCCCCTGTTGCAATTTGCAATGTATCGGTGAGCGATCTTTCTGATGCTACGCCAGTAAATAGTATCTGATAGTCCATTCCTAAAATGATTTCATTGCAGGCTTCTACCCAAAAGTTAAATGGATAACGGCGTTTTTCTTCACTAACGCCCGCATGGGCAATAATCCAGGGCTTGCTCATATCTACTCCCGCCGCCCGCAATTTATTTGACACCGCTATTTCTGCCTCGTTGGATATGGCAAGGGACAAATTTTCATTTACAGGAAAAGCGCCAATCTCTGTTACCAGATCCAAATCTCGCCTTACCTGATGCTTTATAACAGAATAAGGTTCCGGATCAGGAATCCAATTTGTGAGAAGATTATATGGGTTTTCACGGCAGTAAGCCAAACGCCTCGGGATGCCTGACAGGTAGCTTAGCATGGCTGCTGGTAAGGAGTTTTGGCTATATACGGAAAATATTACAGCAGCATCGAAGTTCCTTTCCTTGATGGTGCCCACTATCTCCATAAAATCTTGCGGCTGAGCCGTGCCATCCAGCTTCACCCAGGGAAGATTAAAACCTATTACATCATCTATTTCCGGAATAAAACCTGCAATGCCTGCAGCCATACCTGATGTTAAAACGGTAATACGAGCATCAAATGTTTCCTTTAGGGCCTTAATTGCGGGACTGCTCATCAACAGGTCGCCCATATTATCTGCCCTTATGCACAATATATTTTTACAATTGATCCAATCAATGCTCATATTCTTGTTTACTATCTAAAATTAAACGGGCCGCCTCATCAATGCTTTTTGCAGTAAAGTCGGGCTGATTATCTTTATTCCATTTCCACTCGGTTTCATTTCCGTTATCAACTAATACGGTTTTACATCCGGCCCGATTTCCAGCCTCCACATCATGCAGGATGTCCCCAATCATCCAGCATTCGGCTAAATCAAGATCAAAATCCCGGGCGGCCGCCAAAAGCATCCCGGGTGCCGGTTTCCGATTGTCGCAATCTACCCTGTAGCGCCCTACAGTACCTTCCGGATGATTTGGGCAATAATAAAATCCATCCAGGCGTATGCCATATTCAGCCAACATGCCTTCTATTTTATTCCTCACTACAACCAAAGCGTCCTCGGTAAAATGTCCAAAGGCTACTCCAGACTGATTAGAAACGATAATTAGTTTATATCCATGTTGCTGAAGCTCTGTCAATCCTTTTATAATATTGATTTCAAAAACAATAAGATTAGGGTCAACATTATAAGGGATATCTTTCACCAAAGTGCCATCTTTATCGATGAAAACAGCTTTTTGCATTGCTATGCCGCCTTAGTCTGCTTATGATGCCCCACACAATGTACAGGAACTGCCTTAATGGATTCGTATAGATTAGCTGCAGCTAAGGCCACCCCGCTCCATGTAAATAATTTGTTTACCCGATTGATACATTGTTCTTGCATTTTGGTAAACAGCTCATTGTCCGCAAATAATTTTTCGATCTTATCTGCCAGTGCTTGAGGATTCTCTGGAGGGACCAGGAAGCCGGTTTCTCCATCGGCAACGCTGTATTTAATGCCGCCAACGTCTGAACCTATAACAGGCGTTCCGCAGGCCATCGCCTCTAGTGGAGTAATTCCAAAGGGTTCATACCAGGGTGTTGTTATAAAGATATCCGCTGCCGAATAGTAATACTTAAGCTCTTCTCTGCCCTTTCGCCCAGCAAAAACAACAGATTGAAGCACATTTTCGGTTGCAGCAATCTTGTAAAGCCTGGAGAGTTCCTGACTTCGTGAGGGATCTGGTAAATCTGTATCACCTCCGACAACTAACAGCTTTACATTTGCTTTCCTGTTTATAGAGCCCAGCGCTTTAATGACGTTGTCAATTCCCTTGCGAGGCACCATTCGCCCCAGCTGTAAAATAATTTTTTCATCTGCATCTAAATTTAGCCGCCTACGTGCTTCCCTCTTATCAACCGGAAAAAACTCATCCTTGCTAAAGCCGCAGGGGATAATGGTAATTTTAGTTTCCCGAGCCTGATAAAAATTAATTAGGTCTTCCTTGTCCTGCGGACACTCGGCAATGACTCCATCGGCCTCTGCCACTATTTTCTTTTCAATTTCAATACGGCAGGCTGGAAATTTATCATCCTCTTTCTGGTATAGCTTCCGAACGTAGCCCAAAGCGTGAAAAGTTATCACAAAAGGAATATTAAATAGCTGTTTCAGATCACAAGCCACCATGCCCGACATCCAAAAATTGGCATGGATCAGTTCATAGTTTAGTTTTTCCTGCAAAATAAAACTCATCATTCTATATGAAAACTGCGGCATGTACTGATATAATTCCTCTTTGGGTACGGGACTTAGCGGCCCCGCCGCGACATGAATAACTCTTATTCCGGGTAACCAGGGTACAACCAAAGGTTGTTTTTTACTTTCGGCCCTGGTGAATATATCTATGCTATACCCCAGCGCTGTTAAGTGTTTGGCTAACTCTGCCACATATACATTCTGCCCTCCGCTGTCTACCCCACCAAGTGTAGCTAGCGGAGAAGCATGTTCACTTATAAATGCTATTCTCTTCCTCATGATTTAACCTCCACTCCGCTGTTCTGCCAGATAACCTGATTAAATGCCCTTTCCCACTCAGATGTGAATCTATCAATATTATAGCGTGCTAAGGCAGTCCTTCGTCCTTCTGCACCCCACTTTAGGGCCAATGCTCTATCTGCAAGCAGTTCACTCATTACTTTTATTAAGGCATTAATGTCTGTATGTATAAATCCATTCACACCGTTCTGAATCACCGTCGGCATCTCGGTAGTTGCCATCGCCACCACTGGTATCCCGAGCATCATTGCCTCGCATACAGCCAGTCCATGGCTGGTATATCTTATAGGATTAAAAAAGAAACGATATTTGCTAATGAAGTCCGGGAGCTGAGGATGTAATACCTCGCCCAGGCCCAGTTCGCCGGTGCCCATGCCTACCAAATCCATAGGTACGTGCTTTCGAACCTCTAAGAAAATGTCCAATCCCAGCAGCCTGCCTCGGGAAGGTAAGTTGTTAATTACTACAATGCCCTTTTCGAGAGTCCCCTGGTAGGGAATATCGGGAGCGGTTACACCATGTTCAATTACCATGCTAGGCACTCCATTATTGTCCCACATTAAATGGTTAAAATGTGTTACATGCACTAATAATACACTGGGGTCTTTTACTACATGGCGTGTATCTGTAGGATGTTGCCTTGGCGGATCGTGCTCTAAGTAGATTTTGGGCAGTTCTCTCTGTACCTCCGAAAGTATTTCATACTGGTCTTCCAGATAGTTTTTATTTGTTTGAAATAGAATACAATCAAAATCGAGATTTTTTACTTCATGTGCGGCAACTTCAATAACATTGTCTTTAAATGGAAATGTTTCACCACGTCCATAGTACCCTTCAGTTCGTTCGGGCTTAACCGGAATATAAAGTTCAAAGTTGCCCTGCGAAAGGTAAAACAAATAACTTCCGTGTATATGCCATGTGAAAATGCGGAGTTTTCTGTTTTGCATAATTCAATAGGTAAATTCTTTGGTTGCCAAGTAAGTAAGTGACAATGGGGGAAACGCTTCTGTTTTGTCCACTTTAAAATCAGGTATATATTTCCGGTGTTAATACTTGGGAAGAAAGAAAAAAAAAGGCTTTATGAATTAACAAGCGTTCGCCGGAGGAAACGGAGTTCACTAGAAGGAAATGAGAAAGCTGAGAATTTTTGCACCAACAGTAACTATAAAAAATAACGGACAGGTCAGAAATTACTGTGCTTTTATTTATTAAAACTCTGAAGATGTGCATATTGACAGTAAAGATCCCTTACATACATTGGCTATAATCGGGTATTTCTTACATCTAGATCAAGTACTTTTCTGCTGAACCGCTTTAAAGCAGTTAGTGTTAGTATATCAAGACATACCTTAAAAACATAAATTTCAAGACAATGGAAAATCCAGAAAACTACAAAGAAGGAACAGTTGCGGCAAGTATAGAGAAGCAAACCGCCAAATTGCCGTCAGACGTGTTTCTATGGGCCTCGCTGGCATCTATGGGCGCATCACTTACCTTAAAATGTATGGGATTGAAGCATACGGCCCTATTTGTTGGGCAGTGGGCTGCCCCCTTCCTACTTCTGGGAATCTATAACAAAATCGTGAAAACGCAGGGGCATGATATAACCGATCAATCTTACTAACAAAACCATGCTGTGTCGCTTGATATGCAACTGGGAGAGCCGATAATGAAAATATTGAACAAACTTTATGAGCCATCTTCCATTGTAGAGGCCAAGTTTAAACGTTATGATCTTGTATTTAAAACGGATGAAACGGGCAGGCCGGTCCTTTTATTTATGGGAAAGAAAAATGAAAATGGCACAGTTATAGGCGAGCGATATAGCAGGCGGCTAAAGTTCGATATAAATGGAGTAGTGGTCAAAGATCATTGGGAACATAAAGGGAAAGCGTCATAAAGCCTAAAAATGTAAAGAACTTTTTTACAAAAGCAAAATATAGAGATGACATCTGGCGCAATACCGGCTAGCCTGCTTTGTCATTCCGGATAGGAGGAATCCTAAAGCGCTTTGCTATGCGTATTGCATTAAGATCTCTCCTAAGGTTATAATGACAAAATGCCAAATATGCAGCTCGTTAAAATAAGCAAGATACAAATGATGTCATTATAAGGCATTTGAAGCCGGTGAAAATAGTGGAGGAATGCCGAGAATCTCCTGCAACAGAGGTAGTATTTAGGGATGACAGCGCGGGTTAGGATTGCAGCACTCCGAGCCAAAATGTCATTAACGCTTTTGGTGTTTTTAAAAAAAATGGAAAACTACCCATGACATAAAATTTATGTATCATCTTGCTGGTTCAAGCGTGCCGCTTGGACCTACCGATCACATAAAATTTATGTATCGCGCTTCTAACCCGCCTCGTCATGCTGAATTTATTTCAGCACCCCATCATACAGGCACATCATGCATGTGGGGCCCTGAAATAAATTCAGGGTGACGGACGCCTTATTTCGATCAAGGCATGTCATTTCCCCTTCTGTGTTTGAAAAAAATAACCCACTACCCCATGACATAAAATTATGAAACGGTAACAACAGCCATATTGAGTTCCAATGCCAGTTTAATATCTTATCCTGAGGGTGCAGGATGCACATGGCTAAAGCAAGCCGGCGTTACAAGCATGCCTGATTAATTGGGCTGTATTTTTTACTCCGGCTTTATATAGCAAATTTTGCCGGTGTCCTTCAACCGTTCGTTTACTTGTGAATGTTTTATCGGCAATTTCCTGACTGGAAAGTCCTTCAGCAATTAAATTGAGGATCTCGAGTTCCCGGGAACTCAATTGGAATCCAACGGTTTTACTTTGGCTTATGGGATTAGTAGCTTTCTGAAGCATTCGAATGCCTAATTCAGCAGAAATTAACCGGTTATTTTTACTAATATATTTGAGAGCAAATACAATTTCTTCAATGCTGGCATTTTTAAGTAAATATCCCTTAACTCCAAGAGCCAAAGCGTCGTAAATATATTTTTCATTATCCATCATAGATAAGATAACGACCTTAACCCGAGGAAATCTGTCTCTTACTTCCTTAGACAGGCTTATGCCATCCATTTCGGGCATACTAATATCAACGAGAAGTATGTCGGGTTCCATCCCTGCTTCTAAAATAGCGAGGGCTTGTAAGCCGTTTCCAGCTTCTCCCACAACCTGAAAATCTTCCTCTCTTTCTAAAAGAGTTTTAATGCCGTCTCTAACAATTTGATGGTCTTCCACAAGAACTATCTTTAGCATACTTAACAGGGTGCATTTTAGTTATAACATAATTCAGCTTTTACCAAAAAGTTTAACCATAGTTAAAATATCGTGAGAAGCGCCTTTTTATGAATGCTTTTAAAACGTAAGCGGGCTATTTCTCCTGATGCAGGCTTCTATCGTACCAATCAACTCACTCAAATCGAATGGCTTTGAAATAAAAGCATCACTGTTATATGTTCCTACAGAATGGAAAACTTTTGGATATGCCGAGATGATAATAACCGGGATATTTTTTAAAGCAGGGTCTGATTTTATTGAGGAGCAAATATCACCGCCATTAATGTGGTCAATTAAATAGTCAACCAGCACAATATCTGGCTTAAATTCCCTGATATCTTTCAGGGCGCCTAAGCTGGTATTTAATGCTTTAACATTATACTGCTCATACGACAAAACCTCCTCTATCATAGCAAGTACAGCAGGGTCGTCGTCTATTATAAGCACTCGTTTTTTCATCTTTCAGGTAGGAGAAAAACTACCAGATAAATTTAAGCATATTTTGAATATCAATCCTTTACATATTTGATTCTCACTATTTTACAAAAGATTAATGGCTGGTTTTATATTGATTGCAGCGCCCTGGATTTTAGGGTTTGCTGATGTGAAGCCGCTAAATGGGCTGTAGTAGCTGTCGAGGTACTTATCCTCTTAATGCCTCTTTTTACCGACTATGAAGGTGGAGCCAGAAAGGTAATTTCAATGTCTACTCACTTAACAATGGACGTTATTGCTGGTATCTTTCTGGCGGCATCTCCATGGTTACTGAATTTTAACGAGCAGGTTTATCTCCCTCATCTGATTGTGGGTATTCTTGAAATAGGAGCAGGTTTATTTACTGAGACTGAATCACAGCACGCCGGCCATCACCACTATGATCGGGGAATAAGCCCTTCCCACTAGAACTATGATAAAAGCAGGGCAAAAGCTTTCCTTTGCTAAGCTTTGCCCTGTTATAAAATTCCACTGTTATCAAATCCCCCGCCCGTGCCCAAAAGCGAAAGCCTCTTAATATGGCTTTGATTAGTTATAGGCAGAGTGTACATAATTTTACTTTATGGCTGTAATGCTATCCTCTAAGTGGAAGAAATCAAAATCAGCGTAGCCTCCGGCTGTCTGCGTGGCATAATTAAACAAGCCAAAGCGGTAACCCATAAAGTGAGGTATTGTATACGACATCTTAAGTTCCGGGCCCAGACGTTTCCATGATTTGCCGTCGAGGCTATAATAAAAGTATGTTTTATCTGCGCGATCCTTGAAGTCACAATCAGCCTTGAGAAATACAACATTCTGGTTAAGTGGAATTTCAACCGGTTCCGCTGATTTCGCCATCTCCACAACAACAACCTTTTTGCCCAACTTCACTTTTACACCGATAAAACCATAATCTTTTTGAAGAAGAAGGAGCCCGGCACAATCGCCTTCCTTCATGTTTGCGGCGTCTAATGATGTAACAGCAGAACTTTCGGGACCGATAGTCCGCTGTGTTAGTGTGTTTTTAGCCTGCAATACGCTACTATCAATACGCCCTGTAGTTAGCCTGAGATAGCCCGGACGCTGCCTTACCGACCATAATTGATTATTTGGATTATGGTTCCATTGCCAAACCAAGGGAAGTTCGGGGCTTTTCTTTCCACGGGTAAACTCATCGGACGATACTATTCCGGGCATATAACCTCGACTTGCGGGCAGAGGCAAGGTTTCAGGTACTTTGCCTTCGGTTCCCAGTACCGGCCAGCCATTTTCCCATTTTACAGGAACCCAGTATGGAATCCGCCCTACTGCTCCGAAATCTCTAAACAGATAAGCATACCATTCGCCGGCTGGTGTGCTGATTAATCCGCCCTGCGCCACTCCTTTATCCTGTAAAGCAACTTTTCCTTCGTAGGGGCCTGTAATCTTGCCTGCACGGTGTACAATAACCGTCCGCATCCCTCCTGGCGGCCAGCTGATATTGAAGAGGTAGTATTTGCCGTTTATTTTGAACAATTGAGAACCTTCGGCTGGTAAGCCTCCCCTGGCTGTACTTGCCGGTGCACTTGCGTTCTCGATAATTACCTGCTCTTTGGAATTTTCCTTTATGCCTGACAGATCTGGCTTAAGCTCAACTAGTTTTATTTTTCCGCCGCCATAAAGCATATACACACGGCCGTCATCATCAAAAAATAGCGAATGGTCATGTAAAGCCGGTTTGAATGAACTTTTTTTCCAGGGGCCTTTTTCAATGTTTTTAGTGCTGTAGATATAGGTTTTATTTGTTGTACCGGCGAAGGTAGAAACGTAATAGGTTCCTTTGTGGTAACGCAGGCTGCTTGCCCAGGAACCTCTGCCATAGGTGCTTTTGCCATTGTTAAGGTTTAGTTCATCCACATCGTCCAAAACATCATAAGCGTAGCTAACCAATTGCCAGTTTATCAGGTCCTTTGATTTCATAATGGGTACTCCCGGACTCATGTGCATTGTGGTGCTGCTCATGTAATAGGTGTCACCTACCCTTATCATAGACAGGTCAGGCACATCGGCATAAATAACAGGGTTGCGGGCATTTTGAGCATATACAGCACCGGCTAACAGAAGAATTATAATCGTTAAAAATCTAAATGCGGTTTGTTTCTTTTTCATGAATGTCGGGTTATTGGGTTTATACCAGGTCTCAAAACTATTCTTATGCCAATAATGAAGAGATTCCAAAATCCGGAATTTTCATCTAGTGTGATCTAGATTAATATTTGTTTATTAAGAGTATTTAAAATAAGAAACTTGCATTTCCCTCTCCTCGAGGACATAGCCGTTAACCTCAGAAGTAGTTTTAATTATTTACTTATGTTAAGCATCTCGCAATAAGCAATTTGCATTCCCCTCTCCTTGAGGAGAGGGATAGGGTGAGGTGATAAATCGCATGAAAATCATCTTGCAAAGTCGTTTACCCTCTCTGCCTTACGGCATCTCTCCCGAAGGGAGAGAAAGGCTAACCCACCAGAACAAACGCCTTAACTTAATAGCATTGGAGTCCCTCGGACCAGGGGCGAGAAAGACTCACACACCCTACAAACACACTATTACGATCGAACTCAACACATACCTTTCTTAACCACTGTTCTTCAATGGGTATCCCTATTTTATGGTTGAATATCGTTTGCTGAAGTTGCGTATAAGCCAATTAAACTTCCGGTAAAACCACCTGCAACATTCGTTGAAAGAATATCTCCGGAAACAGTACCGCCAACGTTTTTGAAGGTCTTTGCATCTGTGGAATAATTGAAATTATAATCATCGCCTTTGGCTTCAATTTGTAACTGAATTGGTTTGCGAACATCTACTTTTTCGCTGGCTACAATTGTTGTATTACCCCGTTCGGTTCTTGCCAACACCAAATAATTGTCGCTTCCTTTTTTAGTAAGGCCGAATACATAATTAAATCGTTCGCTCTGGTAATGAACGAGGCCGGCAAGGTCCTTTTCTGATCTGGGAGCGTATTTTATTGTGACTGTAGCGTTAAAGGTGTTGTGCTGCTGCCGGTGAAAAAGGCTTGAAACTGGTGCCAGTGCTTTGATATTATTTGAGAAAGGATTGATAACTAGTCCGCTCTTAGTCTGACTTATAAAGGCTTCGCGTGGCCCGCGCATCCCGATCCATCGGTAATCTAAATTTGGAGTGGTAAAATCGTCGCTGAAGGTAAAATTCCCATTGGGGAAGAAACCATTCTGGCCTGTTTGGTTTTTTACGCCTTCGGGCATTTTAACTTTTGGTTTCAAGGGGACAAGGCCATTTTCAAAAATTGGAAACTCACCACTCCAGTCAACTGGTAACATAAAAGTTTCTCGGCCGGCATTAACGCGGTCTTTCTCGTTCGGGCGAATACCTAAAAATACCCCATAATATTTACCATTCGGGCCTTCTACCAAATCCGCATGGCCGGTCCAGTCCATTTTATTCTGGCGTTCTCTGGGAAAATGGCGCTGGGTTAGAATAGGATTATTGTTTGCTGGTTTGTACGGGCCTTTCACATCGTCGCTTACAAAAATCACCTCACTGTGCCATCCCCCTGTACCGCCTTCAGCACACATTAAATAATAGCGATTATTTTTCTTATAAATATGCGGGCCTTCAATCCAGATGGGTTTTTGCCTGATATCAGTACCACCGTCAACAATAACTTTATCGGTTCCGGCAATTACTTTATCGTTTTGCAGATCGTACTCCCAAAGCTTAATTACCCGATGCCCGTTATACAATTCCTTTCCTTTTTCAGGAGCGTCATTATGTACCACATACGCTTTTCCGTTATCATCAAAGAAAAGGGACGGATCGATGCCTTGGAACTGCTGTTTGACAGGGTCGCTCCAACCCTTCAGCGGATCTTTGGTTTTAACCACTATATTCCCCATTCCTCCCGAAAACTGCGTGGTTATCATATAAAAAGTATCGTTATGCTTGTTATACTTAATATCCGGTGCATACACTCCCGCCGAAATACCAGAATTTTCAACCTTCAATTGAGAAGGCCTGTCGAGCACATGGCCTATTTGCTTCCAGTTCACCAGGTCGTTTGAATGAAAAATCGGCACTCCGGGAAACATTGCAAATGAGGAATTAACCAGGTAATAATCATTTCCTTTACGGGTGATAGCCGGATCGGGATAACAGCCTTGCAATACCGGAGTATAAAACTCACCTGCTTCCAAAGGATTTTCCCGGTAAATCCGATCATCTCCGCGATAGCTAAACTTACTAAAAACCGGAGCGTCTTTAAATGCCTTAACCGGCTGCTGCGCGGAGGCATAAGTAAGTGTAAAAATACTCATCAAAAGCATCGCTGCCTTTTTCTTCTGCAGCAAAGTGGACTTAAATGTAGATTTATGCATTGTATATAAGTTTTCACAATGAGGTCTCTCATTGTATCAGCGTGTATTTTATTTTCTGGGCTACGAGGATTTGTGAGCAACAAAACTGAGAATATCAGCGCCGACAGATGCTTACAAATGACATTTTTTATAGCACAAATGTTGAATCAGTGCTTTAAATGACATTTTTTAAGAAGAGTAAGGGTTCTCATTGGGAAATCGACAAAGAAGGTGGATGTTTTAACTGCATATAAGGATTCCGAGTTATTTTCTTCTTCTGAATCCTGGATCTTTCTGCAAGCTAGTAATGGATGGCGCGATAAGTCGATGTAGGGATTTCACTGGAAGGTAAAGAGAAAAATCATCACCTCTTTATTTGCTGTTGAAGCATTTTTTATATGTCAGGGAAATCGCGTTTAAAGCCTGTCCGCGTTCAAGCGGCCGCAGACAGTCGTTCTTAAACGCTGTCTGACGATTTACTGTGGCTGATTTATTCTTATTTCGCCTGAATAAATTTTAAAGGCGATTTCCCAGTTTTTATATCAACTCCTCTTGTCAGTGATTTTTCTTTTTTAATAATTGTTGAAATTCCGTATTGTCAGGCTTTTGCACAGGATCAGAAATCGCCATTCCTGCTTTCCTAAATTCACTTACTAATCTTATGTCAAAACCTTTTTGATAAAAAGCAAAAGCAATAGAATCTTTTTCTTCGGGAATTAAGGTGAAAGGAATATTTGGTTCTTTAAACCGGTACAAGGTAGCCGTTGTGCTATCATTGCCGGCTAAAAATATTGAGTCACCGTAGTTTGTAACTTTAGCAGCATATTGATTGGTAAGGTATTTCAACGAATCATTTTCAATTTTATAAGGAAGTTTAAACCGGCCAACCTTCTGATTATAAAAAACTACATATTCCGAATCAATATCAAATTCGGTGTATCCATTTGCCATTGTAAATCTATGCCATTTTCCAATTAGTGATTTTTGATTTCCTTGTGGGGCTTTAGTTTTACGATTCTGCGAATCGCAGGAAAAAAGAGCAAGTATTGTGATAGCAAGAAAACAAAGTAATGATCTCATGGTAAGTTATTGTCAAATGTTAATAAAAGGCATTTTCTGTTCGGTTTAATAAGCTTGGGAAAATATTGGGTGTTAACCTGAGTTTGATTATAACAATTTGTTAAGCATCTAAAAATAAGCGGGTTGTTTTCTTCTCACTGCTATTAAAGGCATGGAGATTTGCATAGTTTCATACCCTCTCAGCCTTACGGCATCCCTCCCAATGCTATTAAGTAAGTTAAGCGATTTGTCCGGCGTGGGTTGACCTTTCTCTCCCCCTGGGAGAGATGCCGAAGGCAGAGAGGGTAACACGCTTTACAGGATTTTTCGCTTGCTATTTCCTCAACTTAATAGCATTGGCATCTCTCCCAAAGGGCATATCCGTCAACCTAAAATACAATCCATTGAAAATCAATATTTTATTTTTAACTCAAATATTGATTAGGACAGTCCTCCGCTGGTCCAAGGACTCCCTTGGAGCGGAGGTGTCCCGAAGTTTCGGGAAGGTGGTTAACGTGCTTAATTATAACATATCGCATATTCCTCCCCCCTTCCCCCTCCAGAGGGGGACACTAAGCGCCAACCGACATATCGCTTTATTTCAACAAGTTACAACACACAATCTTGCTTAAGTTAACGGCTATGGGGCGAGAAAGGCTCCCAAACCTTGCACAAGTTTTATACGTTTATCGAACTCAGGTATCAAATAAATACTGCCCGGCTCAGTACCGGGCAGTATTCTGCTTTTGGCTTAATACATATTCCTATTTATTGTGCCCATATAGTACAGTTAACACTGCCACTCACATTGCTACCCCATGTCTCTGCAACCATGATAGCTGGAATATTCAACTGCCCTAGCGTGTACCCGTAACTTTGCCATTGGTTATAGTGATTGGCAAAAGTAATGAGGTGATTTTGTGCGGTTGAAGTCTTTGTAACTCTGGAGCTGTAAATCTGCCTGAACCCGTCACCTCCATCAATGTTTTTACCAGTCATCCAACGGGTCCAAACGTTGTATCCGGCGCCATCGCTGGTAAAAGTACCTAGATAGGTACCTGTATGCGGAGATACAGCTCCCCATGTTTCATTAACATAATACTCGTAATAAGGGCTTCGGCTCCATCCGTACCAACCGAAGGTACCACCACCGGAGTTTGAGTAAATCCCAAGGTTATACCCAATTTTATAGTTTGGAGAGCCATTGGAATAACCTTTGCCGCAGGTAAAGTTTCCGTTATAACCGCTCCAGGAAACGGAATAATTACCGCCAGGGCCATTTGCATAATTAACAGTACCGGTAGCTCCATCACTTTGCCACAAAGACCAAAAGAAACCGTTATGTGTACCATACTGATAGGATTGCACTGTAGCTTTCCCTTTAGAAGAAGCCGTTCCTGCAGCAACAGCAAGGTCTGGCTTGGCGTCCTTTTTACAGCTTGTTAATACTGATGAACCTGCAAGCATAATAATTGCCGCTGCTGCAAAAGCAACCGTCCTGGTTGCTCCTGCTAATGAATTCTGTTTTTTCATTTATAGCTTATTTTGTTAGTACAGCGAAGTAACTAAGTCCGAAGGTGCTACAAGGCCAATATTTAGCAAAATTGTTACACAAATGTTCATTTTCTTGCTTATAGGTTTAGCCATGACGCTATGATTCACACAATAACATTAACCATTTTAACTAAATAGTAAATTTTCTCATTTTTACACTTTTTTGTATTCCTAATAATCCTTTTTTTGCCCCCCCGCATATGCGGGATTAATTTTCGAGGTAGAAGCCCTGCTATTTCTGCAAATCTGCCTCGTTTGCTAAAAACTAAGTCATAAACATTCTCACCACTTCAATTTAAACAGGCTCTTGGACATGAACATTTATCCTATCATTTCGAACATATTATATACCGCCCCTTTCTTCTTAAATATACTTTAGCGAATGTTCCTAAGCAGGATTTAACAGTTGACAACAGACCTAAAAGAATGAATAATGTTCTTAGTCGATTCATCCCCTATCAACAAACAACTTATAAACATAACTCCTAGAAAATGAACCAGAAATGTTTAACCATTGCCTTGGCCGCCATGATGCTTGTCGGCGTTGCCTGGGCCCAAACAGCACAAACTACTATCGTCGAAGATTTCAAACCGTCTTTGCTCAACCAGCCTGGCCAGGAATTCCCTCAGGTAAACTCTCAGGGTTATGCCCGCTTTCGTATAAAAGCTCCCCAAGCAGATAGTATAAGGGTAAGTCTGGGCCTTGGCGGCAGAGGTGGCACCGTTCTTACAAAAGGTGCGGACGGATTTTTTACGGGAACAACAGAAGGCCCGATGGACGAGGGATTTCACTACTATCATCTCACAATCGATGGTGGAGTATTTAATGATCCGGGAGCATTGAACTTTTATGGTTCTACACGCTGGGAAAGCGGAATTGAAATACCAGCAAAGGATCAGGATTTTTATGCACTCAAAGATGTTCCCCATGGCAACGTTCAACAGATCCTTTTTCCGTCCAAGAGCACCAACACATCGCGAAGAGCTTACGTCTACACTCCTGCAGGCTATGGAAAGGCCAATAAGAAATACCCTGTATTATATCTTCAACACGGGTGGGGAGAAGATGAAACCGCCTGGGCAAATCAGGGACGTGCAAATCTCATCATGGACAACCTGATCGCTGAAGGTAAAAGCAAACCCTTCATTATTGTTATGACGTACGGCATGACTAATGAAACAAAGTGGGGTGGTATCAGGAACTTTAAAATTGATGCATTTCAAAAAGTACTCACCGAGGAGCTTATTCCCTACATCGATGCTAATTTTCAAACGGTTGCCAACAGGAATAACCGTGCTATGGCCGGCCTTTCTATGGGCGGTATGGAAACGCACAGCATAACGCTCAACAAGCCAGATCTCTTTAACTATTATGCCTTGCTAAGTGGAGGAACATTCAAGCCGGAGGAGCTTAAGGACAAACCTAAACCACGACTGATCTTTATGAGTTGCGGAAGTAAAGAGCGTCCTGAAGGAGTAAAAACTGCTGCAACGACCTTGAAAGAAGCCGGCTATAATGCTATTTCTTACGTTTCAGAAAATACAGCTCATGAATTTCTTACCTGGAGAAGAAGTCTGCGGGAACTTGCTCCATTATTATTCAATTAAAACATATAGCTATTTGAATCTCTCGGTAGACAGGCGGACGAGCACTCTCTGTCTACCAGGCTACGACTTTTTCTAAACGCCTCGCAGACTACCTTTTACATCAAAAAGCTAAAAGACCAGGTTCTGCCATTAGATATCCAAACCGAGTAATTAATTATAAACAACAGATACATATGAAACTTATTTACAAATTCTCATTAGCTGCCTTGTGCGTGCTTATGTTTTCAATCTCATCAGTTTTTGCAGACGATATTCAGGTCGGTACAACTACGCGAAACATGATTGTCTACGCACCAGCAAGTTTACCTCAAAACCGGCCTCTGGTTATTTCTATGCATGGATTGAACCAGGATGCTGCCTACCATCAATCACAGTCGAAATGGGAACAGGTGGCTGATACTGCAAAATTTGTTGTCGTTTTTCCTAATGGTATTAACAAGCAGTGGGACCTTTCAGGAACAAGTGACACTGACTTTATACTTGCTATTATCAATAATATGGTAAGCAGGTATGGAATTGACAGAAATCGTGTTTATTTATCAGGATTTTCGATGGGCGGCATGATGACATATTACGCTGCGACCAAGATTGCTGATAAGATTGCTGCCTTCGCCCCTATTAGTGGCTATCTTTTGGGAGGGCCTAATACAAATAGTTCGAGGCCAATTCCAATTATCCATACGCATGGTACGGCAGACGATGTAATAGCGTATAGTGGTGTGCAGACCTGCCTAGACGCCTGGAAAACCCGAAATGGATGTCCGGCAACAGCGCAGGTAACTGACCCCTATCCTTCGAGCAATCCCAATTCAGTTGCAAGTAAAAGCTACTGGGGGCCGGGCACCAACGGTGTTGAAATGACCTTAATGACTTTGGAAGGAAAAGGCCACTGGGTATCCAACGACCCGGTGAATGGAATACATACCAGCCTGGAAATATGGAAGTTCTGTAAGAAATTTTCGCTTGCCGTAAATCCAACCAGCCTTACTATCCAGGAAAATGCTACCGGCTTTTGCTCCCTGAACGGCACAATAGACAATAACCACACCGGCTACACAGGCACTGGTTTTCTAAACACTGATAATGTAACAGGTGCCGGCATTTCATGGTCGGTTAATATTCCCGTAACCGGCACTTATACCTTAAAATGGAGATATGCCAGCACAAGTAGCAGGCCGGCTAACTTAAAAGTTAACGGGACCACTGTTGCATCAAATATCGCTTTTGCTTCTAGTGATGCATGGACGAACTGGATTGAAACAGGAAATACATCAGTAACCCTTACAGCAGGTACAAGGGTGATTCGTCTTGAAGCAGCCGGTCCTTCTGGCTTGGGAAACATAGACAACATTACCATTACTGGTATATCTCCGACGGCTGTCTCTTGTACCGGAACTCAAAGTTCTACTGCACACGCTAATACCGGGATTCAACTGCAGCCTGATTCTAAGGATAAACTAACTCTCGTATCGAGGGAATACTATACAATAGAAGGAAAAAAGTTAAAATCTATAGAAAATCTTACAGGCCTGTTTATAGTTCACGACCTCATGTCGAATGGTACTATCATCAGGTCGAAAGTTATTATTTCCGGCAACTAAGTAATTGCGGAGTTACTTAGCTGCGATTTGAACCATAACTCATGATGAATGAACTCAAAATTGCTCACGACAGTACTACTGATCATTACTTGTCTTAGCTGTAACAAATAGTGTAGAGCTTCCAAATCACTCATTTCAAACTTCCCCTTTGTGATACTTCAGACGAGTTGATAAAGTAAGAAGAGGCTGTCTCAAAAAGGAAAACAGCCTCTTTTTGTTTATTAAAACGGCAAAACTTCGACCATTCATGAGCGAAATTTTGCCGTTTTTTTATTTATAGATCATTTTATTGAAGAAATCTAAATGAAAAATTGCCTAAAATGACTTTTGAGACAGCCTCTTCTTCTAATCAAGTAATCGACAACCAAGTCGAACCTGTAAATGAAATATTATATAAACCTGAGTTCGATTATAACAATGTGTTAAGCATCTAAAAATAAGAGTTTTGCTTTCCCCTCTCCTTGTCCAAAGGACTCCTTCGGAGAGGAGAGGGATAGGG
>CBIHNR010000015.1:0-51619 GCA_966211215.1 uncultured Pedobacter sp. | reverse complement strand
CGGTAAAGCCAACACGCGCCTGCGATATTGTTTCGTCTTCAAATGCATCTACAAAACCAACAACCGGAATTTTATCATTTTTAGATTTACAGGCACAAAAGAACAAAATACTTAATGCTGCAATAAGTAGGCATTTATGTTTCATTGCGCTAATTTATCATTTTCGCCAATACCGCCTGATTCTATCGAATAATCTTAGTTTTTAAATGACAAAAACAATTTTTATACAATTGCGCTAAATACATTATTCATAATTTAGCCGTGATGATCCACTTCAAATCTAAACTGCCCAAAACCGACACAACGATTTTTACGGTGATGTCTAGATTGTCAGCAGAACATAACGCTATCAATTTATCGCAGGGTTTCCCTGACTATGACTCTCCTGCAGAACTAATAAACCTTGTAGGCCACTACATGAAACAAGGCAAGAACCAATATGCACCCATGGCCGGCTTGACTCTATTAAGGGAGCGCATTGCAGAAAAAGTCCATGGTTTGTATAATGCTGAATACTCGCCGGATACTGAAATAACAATAACCGCTGGTGGCACCCAGGCTATTTTTACAGCTATTGCAGCTAGTATACAGGCTGGCGATGAGGTAATTGTTTTTGAACCTGCTTATGACTCATACGCCCCCACCGTTAAACTTTTTGGTGGCCTGGTGAAACCCTTTGAACTTTGCCCTCCTGACTATAAAATTGACTGGCAAATGGTTAAGAAACTAATTTCTTCCAGAACCAGGATGATTATTATTAATTCGCCACAAAACCCTACCGGTGCAATTTTGGACGAGGAAGATATAAAGCAATTGATATCCATTACCCGAGGTACCGATATTTTAATATTAAGCGACGAAGTATATGAACATTTGATATACGATGGGCGCCAACACCTCAGCATGGCTCGCTATCCCGAACTGCGCGAAAGAAGTTTTATTACCATCTCATTCGGAAAACTTTTCCATACCACAGGTTGGAAAATCGGCTATTGCCTGGCTCCGGAAATTATGATGAGAGAGTTTAGAAAGATCCATCAGTTCCTGGTTTTCAGCGTGAACACACCGATGCAATATGCCATAGCTGACTTTCTACGGGATAAATCTTACTATCAACAACTTGGGGAATATTTCCAGAAGAAACGTGACCACTTTCGCGGGCTGATGAAGCAAACGCGTTTCGAGCTTTTGCCGTGTCGAGGTTCTTACTTTCAATGTGCCAGTATTAAAAACTTAACGGATGAAAAAGACACCGAGTTTGTTAAAAGACTCACTATAGAAAATGGGGTTGCTGCAATACCATCTTCGGCATTTTATAATAGAGGGACGGATTATAACGTTATACGTTTTTGTTTCGCAAAAAAACAGGAAACTTTAGAAAAAGCGGTTAACATGTTAACTAAAGTTTAAATTAGTACATCTTTTAAACCTTTTAAATGAGCGTTTTAAAAATTACCACATTCCAGGCCTATCTCTTTTGGGAGAACATCGACAAAAATCTCCAGAATCTGGGACTTAGGCTGTCATCTATCCGAGAAAAAACCGACCTTATTATACTTCCCGAAATGTTTAATACCGGTTTTACCATGAACGTGGAAGACTTGGGGGAAGAGATGGGTGGCAAAACAATGAAGTGGATGCACGAACAGGCAAAACGCTTTGAAAGTGTTGTAACAGGAAGTCTCATTATAAAAGAAGGAGGCAAATATTACAACCGTTTAATTTGGATGCGTCCAGATGGCACTCATGAAAAATATGACAAACGCCATCTGTTTGGCTTAGGCAAAGAAGATACCGTTTATACTCCAGGCAAGGATAAGCTTATTGTGGATTTGCTGGGCTGGAAAATTTGTCCGGTGATTTGTTATGATTTACGGTTTCCTGTGTGGTTAAGAAACAATAACCTGGATTACGACTTATTACTTATCGTAGCCAATTGGCCAGAAAAACGCTCATCTCATTGGCGAGCATTAATTCCTGCACGCGCTGTTGAAAACCAGGCATATGTAATTGGTGTTAACCGTGTGGGCCACGACGGCAACGAAATCTATCATTCCGGAGATTCAATGTGTATCGATCCTTACGGAAAAACAGTCTATTATAAACCTAATGATGAAGACCTTTACACGTTTTCTATCAGTAAAGAAGAGTTGATTAAAACCCGAAGGGCATTTCCATTCTTAAAAGATGCCGACAAGTTTGAACTGCTTTAGTTAAAAAATGTTAATAAAAGCTTAGTAGTATATTATTTGTCCTAATATTATTGCTTTATAATTGCGCTTTATAAAAACATGCATAATTGCATAAATTAAACTTTATGTTTAGAGAGATCAGGAACAAGCCACTCCGTTATTTTGTAATTTTAATCTACTTCATCATTTTGTTTTTTTGCGCCATAGAACTAAACTTTTTATGGTTATTTGGTTACTCTCCTTCACGCCGCGATATTCAAATGCCTAACATGCGCATCGCCTCTGAAGTATATACCGCGGATGGCAAACTTATAGGCCGATATTATAAAGAGAACCGTACCCCGATTGAATATAAGCAACTTACTTCACAAACTATTAATGCTCTTGTAGCTACAGAAGACGTACGTTTTTTCAGCCATTCTGGTATCGACGTACGATCCTTGCTCTCAAGCGTTCTTTCAACAGCCAAAGGAGATAAGCGTGGCGCCAGTACCATTACTCAACAGCTGGCAAAGAACCTCTACAGAACACGGACTAATAAACAGCAAGGCTTAATCAAAAAAATTCCGGTTGTTAGAACAGTTGTTTACAAATTAAAAGAATGGATTACCGCTTTTAAGCTTGAAAATCAATACACCAAAGAAGAAATCCTGACAATGTACTTTAACACAGTACCCTTCGGAAGCAATACATTTTGATTAAAAACAGCGGCAAAAAAATATTTTAATAAAGATACCGACAAACTGAAGGTAGAACAGGCTGCAATGCTTGTCGGAATGCTGAAAGCAAGCACCACCTACAATCCGGAATATAACCCCGAAAAGGCATTGGAACGCAGAAACGTTGTACTCTCTCAAATGGAAAAGTATAATTACTTGAGTCATGACGAGTATGAAAGATATAGCAAAAAACCTTTAAATCTGGCTTTAGGCAAAGTTGAGGACGATACCCGCGGCGATTCTTACCTACGCACTGCAGTAGCCCGTTACCTGGAAGAATGGTGCAACGATAATGGGTTCGACCTTTATGAATCTGGACTTAAGATCTATACCACTATTGATTCAAAACTTCAAAAATATGCAGAGGAAGCGGTAGCAGATCAAATGAAAATCCTGCAAACCAGGCTCAACAATGTTTGGGGAAACCAAAATCCCTGGAGAGATTCGGAAGGAAAAGAAATCGAAGATTTTCCAATGAAGGCAGCCCAGCGCCTTCCCTATTATGACTATTTAAAAAAGAAATACAGCGCCTCTCCTGATTCGATTGACTATTACCTGAACAAGCCGAAAAAGATGAAGATATTCAGCTGGAAGGGTGAGCAGGAAGTTGAGTATTCCACTATCGATTCGATAAAATACTATGCCAAAATCCTGAATACGGGAATGATGACATTTGACCCTTTTAACGGGCATATTAAAGTATGGGTTGGCGGCATTGATTTCGACCATTTTAAGTACGACCACGTTAACCAGGCTAAACGCCAGGCAGGCTCAACATTTAAGCCATTTGCTTATTTGGCAGCGCTGGAAAGTGGTTTAAGCCCTTGCGACAAATTTGTTGATAAACCAGTTAAAATAGCATACGACGAAAACAACGAACAGAAGTTTTGGGAACCAAAGAATTCTGACTATTCCTTTTCTGGGAGGGAAATGACTCTTCGCCATGCTATGGGGAAATCAGTAAACTCTATTACAGCTCAAATTACCGAACAGGTTGGCTGGGACAATGTAGTAAAGTATGCAAGAGAATGTGGGATTGAAAGCCCTTTAAAATCTGTACCCTCTGTAAGCCTTGGTTCTAATGATGTTTCAGTGTTTGAAATGGTTAGAGCTTATGGCACTTTCCTAAACAAGGGAAAAAGAACAGAACCTATTCTGGTACAGAAGATTACAGACCATGATGGTAAAGTTATTGAAGAATTTAAAGCAGAACAAAAAAGTGTTTTAAGTGAGGAAATTGCTTGGTTAATGCTTTATATGTTTCGTGGCGGTATGGAAGAGCCGGGTGGCACTTCACGTTCTTTGTGGGAATGGGACCTTTGGAAAAAAGGCAATCAAATTGGTGGCAAAACCGGAACGTCTTCTGATTTCGTAGACGGGTGGTATATGGGAATCACCAAAGACCTGGTTACAGGCGTCTGGGTGGGTTGCGATGAGCGCACCGTACACTTTAGAAGCTCAGGAACAGGTGAGGGTGCACATACCGCCTTGCCAATCTTTGGAAAGTTTATGGAAAAGGTTTATCATGATTCATCTACAGGCTATACCTATGGTGCTTTCCCTGCTCCTACGGTTGAAATTACCCGCGAATATAAGTGTACAACGCCCGAAGTATTTCAGGATACTACCGTGGTAGACAGCCTGGCAATAGATTCTTTAATGATTGATACTTCAGGCACCCAAGAACCCGTTATAGAAGAACCAGAACCAGAAGCCCAACCTACACCATCGACACCACCGCAGCCAACTACCGGTACTGGCGAAACACCTACTACGCAAGAGCCTAAATTAGACCGCAAAGCCCAAAGGGAATTAAACCGTGAAGCAAGAAGGCAAAAAAGGGAGGAACAGTCAAACAATTAAAAAATTCATCTATTATTCATAATCGGCATATATAATTGCAATATACCATGCTTTAAACCTGCACCCTGATATGAAAAATCTTTACTTTTTACTAAAAAATAACGTCCGGAAGATGATTCTTCCGTTGCTATTGATCGCGTACTGCAGCTACCTAAATCAGGCCTCAGCGCAGTACTTCGGGCAAAATCTTGTTCGATATAAAAATTTAAAATTTCAGGTAAAGCAGTCTCCGCATTTCGAGCTTTATTACTACCTGAAAAATGATAGCCTGCTAAAACATTTTCTAAAAGAAAGCGAAGTTTGGTATGACCTTCACCAGCAAATTTTCAGGGATACTTTTAGCAGGAAAAACCCCTTCGTTTTATATAATAATCACCCTGATTTTCAATCTACCACTGTTTTACAAGGTGGTGCAGGCGTAGGTACAGGTGGTGTTACCGAAGGTTTAAAAAATCGGGTGGTGATGCCGATCCAGCAGTTAAACCACCAAACAAGGCACGTTTTAGGGCATGAATTAGTACACGCTTTTCAATACCACTCTTTAATTGAAGGCGATTCTACCAATCTTGAAAACATTGGAAATATGCCTTTATGGATGGTAGAGGGTATGGCAGAGTACCTCTCTATTGGAAAAGTTGATGCTTTTACAGCCATGTGGATGCGTGATGCTTATCTGAATAAAGATATTCCGACCTTAAGAGACCTTACAACAAGCAGCAAATATTTCCCTTATCGATATGGGCAGGCCTTCTGGACGTATATCGGATCCACCTACGGCGACACTGTTATTGTACCATTATTTAAGGCTACGGCAAAATTCGGTTATGAAATGGCAGTAAGAAGGACGTTCGGCTACGACGAACGTACACTTTCAAACCTCTGGCGCACCAGCATCGAAAACGCCTACAAGCCTTTACTAAGAGACACAGCCCAGATTCCGGTTGGAAAAAGCATTGTCAACACCAAAAATGGTGGTAATATGAACGTTGCTCCTGCAGTTTCCCCGGATGGAAAATATGTAGCATTTTTATCTGAACGAGAACTCCTAAGCATTGACCTCTTTTTAGCAGACGCCCAAACAGGCCAGATAATACGAAAGCTTATCAGTAAAACCAGCAATTCGCATATAGATGAATTTAGTTTTATTGAGTCAGCAGGTGCATGGTCTCCAGACAGCAAAAAATTCGCTTTTAGTGCATTTAGTGCGGGGCGCACAAAACTCTTCATTGTAAATGTTTCAAATGGCAAAACCGTCTTAACCGAAGGGATGGGCGATGTAGGCGAGTTTAGTAATCTGAGCTGGTCGCCTAACGGTGAAGATATTGCTTTCACAGGCTTAAAAGAAGGCTACAGCGATTTATATATATTCAATACTCGCTCTAAAAAGCTAACTCAACTTACTAACGATAAATATTCTGACTATCAACCAAACTTTTCGCCTGACGGTAAATCATTGGTTTTCAGCAGCGACCGTACCACGCTCGATAGAAGTAACAAAAGTGTTGATATTACTTACAATCTGGCGGTTATGGATTTGGCTACCAGAAAGATTACCGATATTATGGTGTTCGATGGGGCGAACAATTTAAATCCCCAATTTTCTGCAGACAGTAAACAAATCTATTTCTTATCAAATCGCGACGGATTTAGAAACATGTACCGTTACACGATAGACAACGCCAGGCTAGAGCAGCTCACTGATTATTTCACTGGTATAAGTGGTATCACTGAGTATTCTCCCGCCCTTAGTGTTTCTGCACATGATGATATTATATATTCTTATTATCGGGCTCAGAAGTATACTATCTACAATGCAAAGGCGAGCGAGTTTAAAGCCGTTCCGGTTGATGCGACAGCAATAAACTTTGATGCAGCCACCCTTCCTCCTGCCCGATCAGTTGGCGTTGATATAATTAATTCAAACCTGAATAATTTCGAGCGTTTTGAAACAATCAGTACCGATCTTATTAAACCGGCCAAGTATCGCCCTCAATTTAAACTAGACTATCTGGCGAGCAACGGCGTTGGTGCATCCGTTGGCCGTTTCGGCACCGGGCTTTCAAGTGGTATTCAGGGAGTGTTTAGTGACATCCTGGGTAGGAACCAGATTTTCGCCACGGCAGCAGTAAATGGTGAAATATATGATGCAGGTGCACAGGTAGCCTACCTGAATCAGCAACAAAGAATAAACTGGGGCGTGTCTGTTTCGCACATTCCTTATTTATCGGGGCTTTCATATGAAACAAGAGACCCTAATACTCAACTTCCAGTAATAAATTCTGATAGGTTCAGGACTTTTGAAGACCAGCTTCAATTAATTGCAATTTATCCCTTTTCGAAAGTACATCGATTCGAATCTAACGCCGGGGCATCATATTATAGTTATCGCCTTGACAGGTTTTCATACTATTTAAATAGTGTTGGAAATGTTGCCGATGTAGAAAGAAGAAAAGTTTCCAAGGAAGAAGCTGCCAAGGAAGATATTTACAAGACCTATGGAATAGACTTCCAGCCATTTGCAATATTTAATTTAAATGCGGCATTTGTAGGTGATAATTCTTTAATGGGAATTAATGCTCCTTTAGCTGGATTCAGGTACCGGATAGGAGCTGACAACTACATTGGCGATCGCAAATTTGTAGCATTAAATGTGGATTTGAGAAAGTATGCCAGATTTAAACCAGTAACGCTGGCATGGCGCTTCTACAATTATTCAAGGTTAGGAAGAGATGCCGACAGGCTTTACAGGATGTTTATTGGCTACCCTTACTTAATAAGAGGCTACGAGGCTAATTCTCTATATAAAAATGCAGACCAGAATGACTCGTTTAACATCGACCAGTTGACCGGATCAAAAATAGCTGTCGCAAATTTCGAAATACGCTTGCCTTTTACTGGTCCTAAAAAGCTTACGGCTATTGAGTCTAAATTTTTATTTTCTGACTTAAATGCGTTCTTTGATATCGGCCTTGCTTACAATAATGATTCAAAAGTTGCATTTAGAAGTACTCCAAAAGTTGTAAACGTTATCAAAGATGAAGACGGCAATACTGTTCAGACGGTATATGAAAGAGTTCCGGCCATGAGTACAGGCTTATCTCTCCGTGTTAACGTATTTGGATACTTTGTATTGGAACCATATGTAGCAATACCATTCCAACGTACAGACGTAAAAGGCGCTGTATTTGGGATGACTTTTGCTCCGGGCTGGTAACAAACATAAAACAAGAAAAGCGGCTTAATGCCGCTTTTCTTGTTTTATAACAGTATGTGTTATCGAAGATTCATGCCATGCCTTACGTGTACCCCTGGAGTGGTTAAAATTCTTTCGAAATCCAAACCAATACTTAAATCCAGCCAATCAGGATTTACTCCTCTAATGACCTTTTCTTTTTGTGCACGGGTAAACTTGCTAATCACATTAAAACGCTCGATGGCCGCAAGCTCACTGTTTAACTCCTCAAAATATACCAGGCGTGTTAACTGTTGTGAACTATCAAAAAACAGATTTGGCATCTGCCTGTAAAATCCTACAGTTTTTAGCAAATCTGCACTCATTCCTACGTGTAAAGAATTACGATTCCTGTCAGTTACAATAAACACATACCTTTTCATATTTTACTAATTATTTATAGTGAATTAAAAAATAATTGCTAATTTTATGAGCATAAAGTTACTAACTATTTTAGCAAAAGCAAATTTATTTTAAAAATGAGTAATATCTCAGGCAACCTTAAATACTTACGTAAGAAAAAAGGGCTTACGCAGCAGCAATTCGCAGATTTAATGGAAATTAAACGTTCGTTAGTCGGGGCTTATGAGGAAGAAAGGGCTGACCCAAAGTATGATTTGCTAAAAAAATTCGCAGAATTTTATGAGCTAAGCATAGACGAGCTTATCAACGAAAAAATAAATGATAAATGGAGCCCTAAGCCAAAAGTGGAAGCCGGAAACCTTCGCGTCTTAAGTATTTCTGTCGACTCGGAAGATAGGGAAAACATCGAGTTGGTTCCGGTAAAAGCAAGTGCAGGTTATTTAAATGGTTATGGTGATCCGGAGTTTATTACCAGCCTTCCAAAGTTTCACCTTCCTTTTTTAAAGCAAGGAACCTACCGGGCATTTGAAATCAAGGGAGATTCAATGCTACCACTGCAATCAGGAAGCATTATAGTTGGCGAGTATCTCGAAAACTGGAACGATGTTAAACCCGGCGAGACTTATGTGTTTATAACAAAGAGCGATGGAGTGGTTTATAAGCGTGCCGGTAACCGTTTTAAAGAAAATAAGGCGCTTAAACTGATCTCCGATAACTCTGTCTACGAACCTTACACCGTAACCGCTGAAGATATTGTGGAAATATGGAAAGCTAAGGCCTTTATATCAACCTCGTTTCCTGACCCTACGCCGGAACCAACAATGGAAAGCCTGACTAGTATGATGGCGCAGATGCAAAAATCTATAGCAAAACTTCAGCAACCAAATAATTAATTTTCTTAGGTGATTAAACCTTTAAATTACTGTGCGTCTAACACCTAAAAATTAACTAATTTATGAAAAAAGCATTCCTTATCGCTGCCCTGTTTGCGGCCACTGTAACTATGAGTAAAGCACAACAAGGTGGACAGCCACGTTCTGCTGAAGAGAGAGTTAAAATCCAAAGCGAACGCTTGAATGAGCGCTTGAAACTTACCGCTGACCAGAAGGCCAAAGTGGACGCTATTTTATTGTCGCAGGCAAAATCAATGGATAGTTTAAGAAACGCTGCTGGTGAAGGAGCAGACCGCAGGGCATTATTCGAAAAAATGAAGCCAATAAGAGATGAGAACGACAAAAAAATTGCGGCTTTGTTAACAGAAGAACAAAAGAAAACGTACGCTACCATCCAAGAAGAAATGCGCAACAGAATGGGTGGACAAGGTAGAGGAAACGGTGGCAACAGGCCACAGCAACCAGCTAACTAAACAAACACAAAGGTATTTTAAGCGGCTAATCAGGCCGCTTTTTTTATTTACTGAAATGATCCTTTATTTGAAATTGCATCTGCTTTAGCCTTAACACTTTTTAACACTCGCCGGCTTAAACCTTCTCCAACAAACTCCTTCTATCTATACAAATAAACAAAGATAGAAAACATGAAAAAGATAATTGCAACAGCTTTATTATTTGCAGGTTTAGCGACTGCAGGATTTTCACAGGATAGGCCCCAAAAAGACAAAAAATCACCAGAAGAAAGGGCTCAATTTATGACTGATGCTTTAAGCAAAAAACTTTCTTTAACCGAGAAACAAAAAGCCGAGATCTATAAGATAAACCTGGAGCGTGCAAAGGAAATGGAAAAGGAGCATGCAAAAGCGAAAGAACAACACGAGAAAAATCGTGAGAAGATGAGAAAGGAGTTTGAAGAAAGCGATGCAAAGATTCAGCGTGTTTTAAATGATGACCAGAAAAAAACATATGCCCAATTAAAAGAAGATCGGAAAAATAAAATGCATCATCGCAAGGGTGAATTCAAAAAAAGGGCAAAAGAGAGGAAAAGCGATATTAAACCAGAAGGTAAATAATGAAGGCGGTAGGTTAATCCTACCGCTTTTTTTATTTTTGCCGTAAATCAGGCATTTGAATCCAGTAAATTCATACATACAAACCAGGCTCAACCAACGCCATGAATCACAATCTTTTAGGGGCCTAAATACAGATAAATCCTTAATTGACTTTTGTTCTAATGATTACATTGGCTTTGCCCGCTCTGAGGAATTACAAGCACAAATTGATTCTATACTTAAAAGCCATGATGAGTTTGCAAGCGGCTCTACCGGCTCAAGGCTAATATCCGGCAATAGTGAATTTACTGAAATTCTCGAAGCTGAAATTGCATCATTTCACCGGGCAGAGGCTTCGCTTATCTTCAATTCAGGTTATGATGCAAACTTGGGGCTATTTGCTTCACTACCTCAAAAAGGCGACACAATAATAACCGATGAACTGATACATGCTTCCATAATAGATGGCGCCCGGCTAAGCTTTGCAAACCGTTTTTCATTCAAGCATAACGATTTACAAAGCCTGGAAGAAAAATTAAAGGTAGCTAAAGGAAAAATTTTTATTGCAGTTGAAAGCGTTTATTCAATGGATGGCGATGAAGCCCCTTTAAAGGAAATTGTAACTCTTGCAGAAAAATTCTCAGCTGCAGTTATTGTTGATGAAGCGCATGCTGTTGGTGTTTTTGGCGATCATGGCAAGGGCCTTGTCAAAGCCCTGGGATTGGAAGATAAAGTTTTTGCCCGCCTTGTTACATTTGGAAAAGCATTGGGTTGTCATGGTGCAGCTATTTTGGGTTCAAGCCAACTTCGCTCCTATCTGATTAATTTTGCTCGTTCATTTATATACACCACTGCAGCTTCGCCATACACACACGTCAGTGTTAAGGCTTCCTATCAACTATTGGCAGCAAGAGACTACCAAAGTGATGCCTCCGAAAAAGTAAACCTGTTTAGACAAGAAACAGGCAATTTATACCAGTCGTTTGTAAACAGCAATTCTCCTATTCAGTGTTTGCTCATTCCAGGAAATGAAAACGCAAGAAAGTTGGCTTCATCCCTACAAAACGATGGATTTAATGTCAGGGCAATATTACACCCCACAGTGCCAGAAGGAAAAGAGCGCCTGAGAATTTGCCTGCACACTTTTAACACTGACGAGGAAATCAGAAGTTTGATTCAACAACTCAAAAAACACTTATGAAGCCACTTTTTATAACTGGTATCGGCACCGATGTAGGAAAGACACTCGATTCAGCGATTTTGGTTGAAAAGTTCAAATATGACTATTGGAAGCCCATTCAATCCGGCGACCTTGATAATTCTGATACAGTAAAGGTTAAGCGCCTGGTAAGCAATAAAAAGTCAGCTTTCCATCCCGAAGCCTATCGGTTAACGCAACCATTCTCTCCTCATAAATCAGCTGATTTGGATGGAATTGAGATTGATTTTGATAATATAAATCTTCCTGAAACTGATAACCAATTACTTATTGAAGGAGCTGGAGGCTTGATGGCTCCTTTAAATCAACGATACTTTGTTATTGATCTGATAGAGAAGTTAAATGCCGAAGCCATTTTAGTAGTTAAAAATTATTTAGGCAGCATTAATCACACTTTATTAAGCCTCGAACTACTTAAATACCGGAAGGTTCCTCTAAAAGGGATAATTTTTAACGGCGACAGTGACCCATATTCAGAATCTTTAATAATCAATTATTCACAGGCTACGGTGCTTGGACGTATCCCTTTTGTAGCTGATATGGATAAAACCGCGATTATAGATTTAGGAAGATTCCTCTATTAAGACAGCAAACAAATTCTTGGAAACACTAAGAGCAACAGATTTAAAATATCCTAATTTACTAGCTAAGTAAATTGGAGGAAAACCGAGAACATTATTGGAAGAAAATTGAAAAGAAAAAGGGGGCTTCCGCCCCTTTTTCTTTTTAGCTAATCAAAGTCTTAGCTTTTTTCAATGCAGCATCTAAGCCTGAAGCGTCTTTACCTCCGGCAGTCGCATAGAAAGGCTGGCCACCGCCACCTCCTTTAATTTCTTTTGCAAGCTCTCTTACAATGTTTCCGGCATGTAAGCCCTTGTTATCGACCAGGTTCTCAGAAATCATTACGGTTAAGCCTGGCTTTCCGTCTGCTTCAGTTGCTAAAACTAAAAACAGGTCCTGAACAATATCCTTAAGATTATATGCGAGATTTTTAACGGCATCAGCGCTAGGTAAATCCACCCTTTCTGTAATAACATTTACACCATTAACGCTAACTGCCTTAGCTGCAAGCTCATGTTTTAAACCGGCTGATTTCTCAATAATATTTCTTTCAATCTCTTTCTTTAACTTAGAGTTCTCCTCCAATAAGCTTTCTACAGACTTGGCGAGGTCTTTAGGGTTTTTAAGTAAATTCTTTAATTCGCTTACCAACCTATTTTGCTGATTAATATAGGCTTCAGCTGCCTCGCCGGTGATTGCCTCAATACGGCGTACACCTGCTGCAACTGCACTTTCAGAAATAATTTTGAAGTAACCGATCTGTCCGGTTGCCGGCACGTGCGTTCCTCCGCAAAGCTCCATTGAGAACTTAGGGTCAAACGTAATTACACGCACTACCTCACCATACTTCTCGCCAAAAAGGGCGGTCACGCCTTTATTAATTGCATCCTGATAAGGCACAGCCCTCTCCTCTCCTTTTGCAATATTCTCGCGGATCTTTTTATTTACAATAGCCCCTATTTTGGAAATTTCCTCATCGGTTACTTTAGCAAAATGCGAAAAGTCAAAACGCAGATAATCTGCATTAACTAGCGATCCTTTTTGCTGAACGTGAGTGCCTACCACCTCTCTTAAAGCAGCCTGCAATAAGTGAGTAGCGGAGTGATTGTTTTCTGTGCTGACACGTTTTGCAGCGTCAATCGAAGCTGTTACAGGTTGAGATAAATCCAAGCCTTCAGGAATTTCGTCCACAAAGTGAACTATCAGCGCATTCTCTTTTTTAGTATCGGTAACAACCAAAGTCTCGGAGTTTAAGCCTCCAATCTTTAATGTACCTGTATCGCCTACCTGGCCTCCACTTTCTGCGTAGAATGGAGTTTTATCCAGAACAATCTGATACTGCTCTTTTCCTTTAGCACTAATTTTTCGGTATTTTAATACGCGAGATTCTGTTTCTGTAACATCATATCCAACAAATTCATTCTCCTCGCCTTCATTTACAATAACCCAGTCGCCTGTATCAATAGCTGTTGCCGCCCGTGAACGGTTCTTTTGTTCTTCTAAAGATTTATTAAAGCCTTCCATATCTACTGATAGCCCTTTTTCGCGAGCCATTAGCTCTGTAAGGTCTATCGGGAAGCCGAATGTATCATATAATTCGAAAGCAAATTCTCCTGCTACATTCTGATTTTCAGCCGAATACTTCTCAAAACGCTGAATACCTGTAGCAAGCGTACGCAAGAAAGAAACCTCTTCTTCTAAAATAACTTTCTGAACGAAATCCTGCTGAGCTTTTAACTCAGGGAAAACGCCGTCAAATTCATCAGCCAAAACCGGCACCAGTTTATTAAAGAACGGTTCTTTAAATCCTAAGAAAGTATAAGAATAACGCACCGCCCTTCTTAAGATACGGCGGATTACATATCCAGCCTTATTATTCGAAGGCAATTGTCCATCAGCAATAGCAAATGCAATAGCACGAATATGATCTGCCATAACACGCATTGCGATATCTGTTTTGCCATTACTTTCTCCCAGATTGTAGGCAATACCGCTCTCTTTAGAAATAAATTGAATTAAAGGCTGGAAGGTATCTGTATCGTAGTTAGATGATTTTTGTTGAAGAACACGAACCAAGCGCTCAAGCCCCATGCCTGTATCTACGTGCATCGCCGGAAGCGGTTGTAGTGAACCGTTCTTTAAACGGTTAAACTGCATAAATACATTGTTCCAGATTTCGATAACCTGAGGATGGTCGTTATTTACCAAAGTTTTTCCATCCACTTTAGCACGCTCTTCATCCGGGCGGCAGTCCACATGAATTTCAGAACAAGGTCCACAAGGGCCAGTATCGCCCATTTCCCAGAAATTATCTTTTTTATTTCCTAATAGAATGCGGTCTTCAGCAATCCATTTTTTCCAAAAATCAAACGCTTCTGTATCTTTTGGAAGTCCTTCTTTCTCATCGCCTTCAAAAACAGTTACATATAATCTGTCCTTTTGGATTCCGTAAACTTTGGTTAGTAATTCCCAACTCCATTCAATGGCTTCTTCTTTGAAATAATCGCCAAAGCTCCAGTTTCCCAGCATCTCAAACATGGTATGGTGGTAGGTGTCGATACCTACTTCCTCCAAATCATTATGCTTCCCAGATACCCGAAGACAACGCTGAGTATCGGCAACCCTAGGATATTTAATAGGAGCTTCACCCAGGAAAATTTCTTTAAACGGATTCATCCCCGCATTGATAAACATTAATGTTGGGTCGTTTTTTACTACTATAGGCGCAGATGGAACAATTTGATGCCCTTTACTTGCAAAAAAATCTAAAAAAGCTTTCCTGATCTCTTTAGTTGTCATTCTCAATATTTTGAAGGTGCAAAGTTAATATTAGATATGAGATTGGGGAATACAGATTGGAGATTAGTGGAGAGGACTGAGAATGGTGATTAGAGATTGAAGATTAGACTCTTGCCTTGGTTATTAGTTTATACTAAGAAGTCAGCATTTATTAAGCCTTTTTCTTTTCAGCATGAATGAATGTCGCAACGCATTTTTCCATAATGTTACTTTATTCAACAGCATTGACTTTCACTTTACAAGCTAAAAAACTAAAAATCAAACATTTAAACAAATTAAGTTTTTTTGGCACCGTATTGAACTAACTATATCAAAACGGGTACAACGTTTAGGATAGGGGAAATAAACAAAAAAAGGCTCCCGCCAGACAGGCTGAATTTTGGGAAAACTTTAACCGTATAGCTTACAAAATCTGCAACCTCAATTTTAAGTGTCTATATGTTTATTGGCCTTGTGAATAAAGTTTCGCAAGGCCTTTTTATTTGCTATTACAAGGCATCCATTCTGACTCCAATTCCACCTTGCATTTTTAATCAAAAAAGCTGTGACTTCTCAATCTGATAAGTTGAAATTGCATCTGCATGCCTGTACCTGCCATTTGATATAAAGAATAACGCCGGATCCTGAACCTTCATTATTATTTCATTGAAAGAAAGCCCGCGCTGGTTTTACCGACAAACAGCATCAACGGAAACTAAGTCTCTCGAATTCAAGCCATTGCAATAAGTTTATTAAAATTTCAAACCTAGACATAGGGGTACTACTCGCTGTGAGTGTCTCATTAGTAAAAAGACACAATGAAAGTTGAAATTTTTTTTCGCACCTCAACAGTAACAATACTCTCGCGAAAGCTTCTAAAAACCGATATAAACAATAACACCCTACATACTACACTTACACACTAAATGAAAATTCTAAACTTGGCCCTCTTATTTTTCCTAACGCTATTAATGGCGCCGGAGGTAAAGGCACAAAAGAAAATAACCATAAGTGGTTATTTAAAAGACGCCGCCAATGGCGAATCACTACAGGCAGCGGCAATAACTGTAGCACAACCGCCTGTTAAAACTTCAACCAATAACTATGGTTTCTACTCCATCACCTTAAATCCGGGTATTTACACCATAAGTTATGGCTATGTTGGTTATCAACCACAAGAAAAGTCTATCAACCTTAGCAAAGACACAACCATCAACGTAAACCTGCTTGCAACATCCAGGATGATGCAGGAGGTAGTAGTTACATCATCCAGGAAAGGCAGCGAAAATGTGCGTAAACCTATAACAGTAACCGCTATGTCTATTAACAAGATAAAACAGTTGCCCCCTATGCTCGGCGAAGCTGATGTAATTAAATCTTTCCAGCTAATGCCTGGAGTCAGTACTGTTGGGGAAGGGGCTTCGGGCTTTAATGTTCGTGGCGGTGGGGTTGACCAAAACCTGATTTTACTTGATGAAGCGCCCCTTTACTTCACCTCGCACTTATTTAATCTTTTTTCGGTGACTAATCCGGATGCGATGCGAGACGCTACGTTATACAAAAGTGATATGCCATCCCGTTTCGGTGGACGATTATCGTCTGTTTTAGATACCCGCATGAAAGACGGGAACAGTAAAAAATGGTCAACCACCGGGGGATTGGGCTTAATTGCAAGCCGCTTTACAGTGGAAGGGCCCATTCAGAAGGATAAAAGCTCACTGATTGTAAGTGGGCGCCGTTCGTATACAGATTTATTTACCAAACAATCTTCAGACCCCGAAGTAAGAGATAACTCCGTTTATTTTTACGATTTAAGCGCCAAGCTTAATTTCACTTTATCCGATAAAGATCGTTTATACCTTTCGGGATATTTTGGAAAAGATGATTTAAGTATCGCTAAAAGATTTGGTATGGAATGGGGAAACGGCACCGGTACAATCCGCTGGAATCACATTTTCAATCCTCGCCTTTTCTCAAACACGAGCTTAATTTACTCTGATTATAAATATGAATTGGGAATACTAAACGACCCAGCAACCAGTTTCACCTGGAAAGCCGGCATCATCGACTATTCTTTAAAAAACAACTACAACTGGTACATTAACTCTAAAAGCACTCTATACTTTGGCATTGAAGCTGCATTGCACGATTTTAGCCCGGGCAAGGCTGAGCCCACCACTCCCGAGTCAATTTTCAACGTAATTGAAATGCAGGGGCAACGAGCAGCCGACTACAATGTTTATGTAGACCATGAGCTCAGCTTCAACGATAAATTCAGTATGGAGTATGGTTTGCGATATTCAATATTTCAAAACATAGCCGATGGCAATACCACTATCTACGACTATGTTGGCGAGCTTAAAAAGGAAAAACTTCCCGTAAATCCTAAAAGCTATAAGGACTGGGAAACGATTAAAACCTATCATAATCTGCAACCCAGAATCTCCTTAAAATATCAGGCAAGCGAGAATTCTTCGATTAAAGCCTCGTACAGCCGAACGGTGCAAAATCTACATTTAATATCAAACACCATTGCCTCGAGCCCGCTTGACATTTGGACTCCAAGTTCTTATAACATTAAGCCTGAAACCGCCGACCAGGTTTCGGCAGGTTACTTCAGAAATTTCAAAGACAATAAATATGAGGCTTCAGCCGAGGTTTACTATCGCAAAATGGAAAACGCAGTGGATTTCATCAACAATGCACAAACCTTGCTAAATAAAGATCTTGCCGGTTCTATGGTTTTTGGTAAAGGCAGAGCTTATGGAGCTGAATTCCTGGTTCGTAAAAATGAAGGCAGATTAAATGGCTGGATTAGCTACACCTTAAGCCGTGCTGAACGTAAAACAGAATTATTCTCTGATTATTACCCAGTTAGGCACGATAAGACCCATGCCTTATCGGTTGTTGGAATATATGAATTGAAACCTCGTATCAGCCTTTCAGGAACTTATAGTTTTGCCAGCGGTACCCCTACAACCATGCCCGATAGTAAATTTGAATTCGATGGCATTCCGGTTCAGCTAAACACACAAGATATACGCAATAACTACCGCATACCTGCATTTCATCGCCTCGACCTTGCAGCTACCTTTAAACCTAAATTCAAGCCGGGTAGAAAATATACCAGCGAATGGGTGCTTTCTTTGTACAATGCAACCAACCGCAAAAATCCGTTTTCGGTATACCTTCGCCAGAATGAAAAAAGTCCTGCAAACTTAGAAGCAGTTCGCCTATCAATTTTCGGAACCGTAATCCCATCTGTAACCTGGAACTTTAAATTTTAATTAAACATGAAGACATTCAACATCATAGCGTTATTTATCTCCATCATTATCTTCTCGTCGTGCGAAGACGTAATTGATGTAAATATCGCCGAAGGAAAAAAATCATTAGTTGTAGAGGGCTGGATCACAAATAAACCCGAGCCTCAATATGTTAAACTTTATTACACCAATGGCTTAAACGCAGGTAATAATTTCAACATGGTTAACAATGCCACAGTTACATTAAGCGATAATGCCAACAACACCGAAATATTACAAGAAGTTAGCGCAGGAAAATATCAAATCAACGCCATGAAAAGTGTTGAAGGCAGGGTTTACACATTAAAGATTGTATCTTCTATAGGGAATTACGAAGCCGTTACAGAAGCCAGAAGGGTTTCAATGCCTATTGATTCTCTTCGGTTTAAGTTCGAAAAGAAATCTACGATTAATGAGAAAGAAGGCTATTATCCTCATTCATTTGGGCAAGAGCTTGAAGGCAAAGGCGACTTCATCCAGGTTCGCCTGTATAAGAATGGTAAATACTTAAATCAGGATAGAGATTTTAACTTGTTTGAAGATGAGTTTGTAGATGGCAATTATATCGGTGATGCTGAACTTTCTGTAAAAGAGCCTTTTATTAAAGATGACATGGTTAAAGCTGAAGTTTGGTCACTATCTGAAGATGCTTTTCGCTTTTGGACAGACATTCAGATTCAATTGCAAAATGGGCAGCTGTTTGCCACGCCGCTTGCCAATACGCGAACTAATGTTAAAAAAACAAGCGCCAATGCATTGGACGTGGTGGGCTACTTTGGTGCATCATTAGTACAATCAGTTGAAGCAAAAGTGAAGTAAAAAATCAGCACACGGGTTATTTCCAAGAGATTAATGCCCGTGTGCTTCTAAATGCTTTTCAGTCAGGCGCAGGCTTTCCTCATCAAAACATACAAAAAGTACTTCAAGTTCATTACCCTCCGCTATAAATGATGCAACCGCCTCTACTGCAATTTTGGCGGCATCATCTTTAGGATAGCCATAAGCCCCCGTACTAATATTGGGGAACGCGATACTTTTACATCCATTTTCAACCGCAAGTTTTAGCGAATTATAGTAACAACTGGCAAGTTTTTCAGCCTCTTGCTTGGTACCTCCGTTCCATACAGGCCCCACTGTATGAATGACATACTTAGCTGGCAGATCTCCTGCCGTTGTTATAACCGCTTCGCCCACTTTACAGCCGCCCTGGCGAGCTACAATTTTACGGCAATCTTCAAGAATGGCCGGGCCGCCAGCTCGATGGATTGCCCCATCAACGCCACCACCACCCATTAGAGATGAGTTTGCGGCATTTACAATAGCATCAACTTCCACTTTGGTGATATCACTTTTAATTGCTTTGGGTTTCATAAGAGGGTAGTTTGTACTAGTAATAATTTTGCTAAACAGGGTTTTGTTTTGAAAAGAAAAAGGGCAACATCCATTTGGACATTGCCCCACAATCAAAGGTAGAGAGGAAAAAAGATTTTATGCTTACTTAATGATATACTTCAAGCCAACATTAAAATTGGTACCTTTCGTTTGATAACCGGCAAACTCTGTATAATTTCTATCGAAGATATTTTTAACATCTGCAAAGATTGTTAAAGTACTGAGAGGTTTATATTGACCGTAAACATCAAACGTATGATACGAATGCAAAGGTACCTGAACAGTTCCACCATAAGGAAGTATTGAACTGTCATAATACCTATCATAGCGTTTATCAGTCCATTTATAGATTACGTTAAAATCAAGAGCGTCAGTTACTATAATATTTGTGTTTGCCCCAACGGTATTTTTGGGCCTTCTGTAAAGATTAAAAGATTTTATACCACCTTGTTCTACTTCACCTTCTACATAACTATAAAAAGATCTAATAGAGAATATATTGCAAGGCTTCACAAACAACTCAGCTTCATAGCCCTTATCTTTTTGTTTGGCATCAAGGTTTGCATATCCGGTTGCTCCAAAATCAATCAGATTTTCGATGTCTCTAATAAAACCTGATACATTGAAATTTAACTTGCCAGAAATAATGTCTAAGTCAAACCCGGCTTCGTAAGACGTTGAACTTTCTGGTTTGAGATCTATATTGCCATATTCAGAATATAATTGATAAAGGCTAGGAACTTTATACGCTGATGAAATACCAGCGAATAGCTTATACTTATTATCCAGCACAAAGGAAGGGTTAATAGTGTAAGTAAGCTTGTCTCCAAATTCACTGTGGTAGTTATATCTCCCCCCTAGTTCGAAATTGAAGCCTGCAGGTGTTTTAAGGAACAAGGAAGCAAAGGTACTTGTGATGTTATTATTAGCGGAATCTGCAGAAAGTGAGGAGAAAGCGCTAGATTGATCAGTTGCCGAATGCTTAAAACTAGCACCTGCTGTAAGATCCAAGAAACTTACGAGTGACCGATTATATAGTGCCTCAACGTCTAAAATACGGCCTGTATTCTTTCTCGAGCCAAAGGAGTTGTCATATTTATTTTTAAGCCTGTTTTCACTTACGTTGAGATCAAAATTTCCTTTCTTCAACTTAATGTTAGCCCCAAGTCCATAAAAAGAAGCAGTTTTACCAAATGTAAAATCCTCCTCATCCGTGAATGCGCCATTATCAAGGTCGGTATTATAACGGCTATATTGCACATTTCCCCTTAAGCTAACCTTATCAGAAACGTCCTGTTTTAGAACAAGATTTACTGCCTTTTGATGAAAGCCATCCCTATCAAAACCATCTGTTACATTTCCTTTTCCAATCGCCGTACTGAACCCTCTGTTATCAGTATTCGATATATTCAAAGACACAGAAGTTTTTTCAAACTGGCCATTAATTCCCAAAGCTTGTTTAAATGTTCTATATGAGCCACCGGTCGCGAGTAAACTTACACTTGGGTCACCTTTGCCTTTCTTAGTTATAACATTAATTACACCGGCAACTGCGTCTGAACCGTATAACGTTGAGCTTCCTCCTTTAACAACTTCTATGCGCTCAATCTGGTCAATAGCTATGGTATTAATATCGTATTCCCCGGTAATTGTCGATGCATCGTTTACTGGAATTCCGTCGATTAGAATTAAGGTATAACCCGCTTTTGCCCCCCTTAAATAAACAGATTTGTTATCCCCAGGAGCATTAGAACCACCACCAATTGTTAGCCCAGCCACATTATTAAGTAATTCAGAAAGAGAACGTCCCTGGCTTCTTTCAATTTGTTTGGAATCGATAATATTCACAACCTTTCCAATTTCAGATTTTTTTCTTGGAGACCGGCTTGCTGTTACAATAACCTCCTTTAAAGCAGTTGTGTCTTGAGCGGATGCGCAATTTAGAAGCGCTAGTTGTGCAAACCCCAGGCTTGCCGCAACTTTGATGAAATTTCTTTTCATTAATTGAGCGAAGTCCATAGAATTGGGATGGTAAATACCAGAAATGAAAATATACAAGAAGAGCATACCGTCATCCAAGCTTCAATCCCCGAAAGCTATGAATAAATATGCTTGAGGCAGGTCTTCTGACTTACTCCCGGTTTGTCCTGCCTTCCCCTTCGAAAACGAAAAGTGGCTTTAAGAATGAACAACCGTAATAGAGAACACAGCAGCGGGACTGTTCCGGATTCGCACCGGATTCCCTTTTAATCCCTGCCACAGCAGGGAACCAAAAGCAGTGCAAAGGTATAACATGACCTCATAACATCAAAGCTAAAAATCCAAATACCCTCCCTTGCCTGTCAATTTGTCAACAATTCGTCATTTGGAACAGGGCTTGATAACATCCAACTGAAAATTTAAAAATCTAACTCGAATATAAAGTCATGCAAGAAAAAGGTACCATTTCGATTCACACCGAAAACATTTTTCCGATAATTAAGAAGTTCTTATACTCCGACCACGAAATCTTCCTTCGCGAATTGGTTTCAAACGCAGTGGACGCTTCTCAAAAAATTAAACGTTTATCATCGCTTGGACAATACCAGGGAGAGCTTGGCAATTTACAGGTTGAAGTTGCCCTGGACACTGAGAAAAAAACAATCACTATCTCCGACCGCGGGCTTGGAATGACTGCCGATGAGATTAAGAAATACATTAACCAAATTGCATTTTCAGGTGCTACTGAGTTCGTTGAAAAATTCAAAGATTCAAAGGATGCAAATGAGCTAATCGGTAAATTTGGTTTAGGTTTCTACTCTGCCTTCATGGTAGCAGACCAGGTTGAAATTCAAACTTTGTCTTACCAGGATGGTGCAGAACCGGCACGTTGGATTTGTGATGGAAGTACCGAATTTGAAATCACTGCAGGAAGCCGTACCGAAAGAGGTACTGATATTATACTTCACGTAAACTCAGATTCTGAAGAGTTTTTAGATAAAGCAAAACTTCAGGACATTCTGGATAAATATTGCCGCTTCCTGCCTGTTGCAATCAAGTTCGGAACGAAGACAGAAACAGAGCCGGACGGCGAAGATGAAGAAGGCAAGCCGAAATATGCTACAGTTGAAGTTGATAATATCATCAACAATACTAATCCAATCTGGACAAAATCTCCAACAGAGTTAAAGGACGAAGATTACCTGGCTTTCTACAAAGAACTTTATCCGTTTTCTGAGGACCCGCTTTTCTGGATTCACCTGAATGTTGACTATCCTTTCAATCTAACGGGAGTTCTTTACTTCCCGAAAGTTAAAAACGATTTCGAGTTCCAACGTAACAAAATCAAGCTCTTCTCTCGCCAGGTATTTATAACCGATGAGGTAAAAGACATTGTACCAGAGTTTTTGATGTTGTTACATGGAGTAATTGATTCGCCAGATATTCCGTTGAATGTTTCTCGAAGCTTCTTACAGGCAGATAGCAATGTAAAGAAAATCAATACTTACATCACTAAAAAAGTAGCTGATAAGCTATCTGAGCTTTTCAAAAAAGACCGTAAAGCATTCGAGGAAAAATGGCAGGATATCGGCTTATTCGTTAAATACGGAATTGTTAGCGAAGACAAATTCTATGATAAAGCAAAGGATTTTGTTTTACTATCTAACACAAAAAATGAGCACTTTACTTTAGAAGAATATAAAGAGAAAATCAAGCCGCTTCAGACTGACAAAAATGACACCTTAGTTCATTTATACACGGTTGATGCTGCTAAACAAGATACGTTCATCCAGTCGGCCAATAATAAGGGCTATGATGTATTGTTGATGAACTCTCCTATCGACAATCACTTTGTAAGTCATTTAGAGCAAAAGCTGGAGAAGTCTTCTTTAAAACGAGTTGACTCTGACGTAGTTGATAAATTAATTCAGAAGGAGGATAACCCTGCTCATGTTTTAACTGAAGAACAAACAACTAAAGTAAAAACAGTTTTCGAAGGCACTATTTCTAAGCCAAACTATAAAGTTGAAATTGAAAGCCTTAGCCCGGAAGAATTGCCTGTACACATCACGATGGACGAATTTATGCGCCGGATGAAAGACATGGCTCAAATGGGCGGAGGTATGAGCTTCTACGGTTCAATGCCTGACAACTACAAAGTTGCCATTAATGGTAACCATCCGTTAATCAGCCGCATTGCCAATACAGAAGACAGCGAAGAACAAAACAAGCTGGCAAAACAAGCATTTGATTTAGCGCTTCTATCTCAAGGCTTGCTAACCGGTGCCGACCTTACAGAATTTGTAAAACGCAGCGTTCAGCTAATTTAATTTCTGCTGATATATAATAAAAAAACGGCTATCAAAAAGATAAGCCGTTTTTTTATTATATATCTTCCAGTATCTAAACCTACTTCTTTCCCACAATCACCTTCTCAAAAGAATCAAAATCCAGGTAAAATCTAGCAAGTTCCAGTAGTTTCTCTGATGTAATCGTTTTGACAGTTTGGATATACTGCTCATAATAATCGTAATCCAGGCCGGAGAAATAAATATTTTTAAATTTATCAGCATGCGAAAAGGCATTCTCTAAATCACCAAGAAAAGAGCCCAGCATATAGTTTTTAACTAACGCAAGTTCCTCTTCTGAGACAAGTTCAGTTTGCAGGCGTTTAACCTCCTTTTCTATCTCTGTAATGGCAGATGAACAAACATCAGCGCCAACTTCAGACGCAATGAAGAAATATCCGGCATTTTGTAAAGAAACCAACGCAGAGCCAATCCCATAGGTATATCCTTTATCCTCGCGAATATTTGCCATTAATCGAGATCCGAAATAACCACCAAGTACGGTGTTCAGAACCTGCAATGCAGCAAAGTCGGGATGGTTGCGGTTAACCGATATCTTGCCAATACGTATAGCTGACTGCAATGCGCCTTCCACGCCTTTGCGGATCGGGAAAGAAAACACATTTTTCTCTGCAGATGAGCCCTTACCCCAGCCTTTTCCAAAGTATTCGTTTATGGTGCTAATGATATTTTCATCTACTTTGCCTGAAGCTATAATTGTACAATTAGCAGGCCTGTAAGCATGGGCAAAATACTCTACAAGCTGGCGGCGATCCAATCTATCATAATCTTCAGCTTCCGCACTGTAGCCATAAATGCTATTTCCAAATAAAGCCTGGTTAAACAGCTTTCGGCTTACAAAATCATTTTTTTCAAGGTTTACGCTCAGCTTTTGCTTCTGATTTCGCTTAAAGGTTTCCAACTCTTCCTGTGGAAAAACAGAATCAGTAATAATTTCTTTAATTACCGGCAAGGTAGACTCAAGATGCTTAGTTAAAGTATAAAGTGTAACTGTCGAGTAATCGTAGTTATAATCAGTTTGTAAAAACGCACCGTAATAATCTACTTTTTCGGCAATTTCTAATGCTTTCAATTTACTTGTACCTTCCACCAGCATCGAGTTTACTGCATAAGCTTGTAATGGCTTATGAACGTTCCAGTTCACGTTATTAAAAATCAGCTCAATGCGCACTAAATCTTGGGTGCCGGCATTAATTACAAACAAATCAACTCCATTGTCAAGGCTATAAGCTTCAGCCTTTACTAAATCTATATTTTCAACCTGCTTAAAGGCAGGTGCTAAGGTTCTATCTATCATTAATTTGCGAGATATAATAAAGTAGATGAATTTTCTTTACGGAATATCTTTTGGGCTCTTCGAAGTATATCCTGTGGCGTTAAAACCAAATACTTTTGCACTTCAGAATTCAAATCGCCAGCATTTCCCAATAGTTCAAAAAAAGCAAGGTTCATTGCCTTATCTAAGAGGCTCATTTCGGCAAACGCCATCGTTGATTCGACCTTGTTTTTTACTTTAGTAAATTCATTTTCACCAACTAGCTCCGTTTTAAGCACTTCCAGCTGTTCCCAAATGGCAGCCTCTGCAACTTCGGGGGCAACGCCTTCTATCAATTTGCCTTCAATTACAAAAAGGCCAGGGTCTGCGCTTCCTGTGATATAGGCATTTATCTCCGAAAACAACTTTTGATCTTTTATAAGGCTAACATATAAGCGCGAAGCATTGCCTCTGGATAAAATATCCGAAATAAGGTCCGTTTCGTAATATGCAGTATCTTTTCTTGCCGGCATATGAAAGGCCATGTAAATAGCATTTAAAGGCACATCTGCTTTCACTACCTCGCGCCTCGGCTCAGTTTGTTCTGGCTCAACAGGTAACTTTCTTACTGGTTTTTCGCCACGAGGTATAGAGCCAAACCACTTCTCCACCAATTCCTTAACATCTTCAGTGTTAACCGCTCCTCCAACTACCAAAATGGCATTAGCTGGATTATAGTGTTTAGCAAAAAAATCTTTCACATCATCAATTGTGGCTTGCTCAATATGTGCTAAGTCTTTACCAATAGTAGCCCAGCGGTAGGGATGATTTTTATAAGCAAGCGGCCGAAGTTTTAGCCAAACATCGCCGTACGGCTGATTAAGGTAACGTTGTTTAAATTCCTCGCATACAACGTTGCGCTGCACTTCAAGGCTCTTTTCTGAAAAGGCAAGGCTTAACATTCTGTCGCTTTCCAACCAAAATGCTGTTTCGATATTTGATGCAGGCAGGCTTATATAGTAGTTAGTTATATCATTACTGGTGAAAGCATTGTTTTCGCCTCCTACCCTTTGCAGCGGCTCGTCATACGATGGCACATTAATAGAGCCACCAAACATCAGGTGCTCAAACAGATGTGCAAAGCCTGTTTTTTCAGGGTCTTCATCACGGGCGCCTACATCATATAAAACGTTAACAACAGCCATGGGTGTAGTGTAATCTTCATGCACTAATACCTTAAGTCCGTTGTCTAAAACAAATCGATTAAAGTTTACCATTGAGTAATTTATTTTCAGCTTTTGAAATATGAAAAGCAAATGTAAAAGTTTTGCCTAGATAGCATGTTAAAGCAGTGTAAATACCTCGAAGGCGCCAAACTTGTTTTTAAACAATAAAAATCAGTTCTCAACATTTTAGCAGGAGTCGAATATTTTCGTAACTTTGCATCCCGTACAAAAACATTTGATTTTATCTCAAAAAGGCGAAATCAGATAAAAAATCCATCTTAAATGACCAAATATATTTTTGTTACGGGAGGCGTTACCTCGTCGTTAGGAAAAGGTATTATTTCCGCATCTTTAGCTAAACTTCTTCAGGCCCGTGGCTACCGGGTAACTATCCAAAAATTCGACCCTTACATTAACATTGACCCAGGAACTTTGAATCCTTACGAACATGGCGAATGTTTTGTAACTGAAGATGGTGCAGAAGCCGACCTTGACCTGGGACATTATGAGCGTTTCTTGAATGTTCCTACTTCGCAAGCCAATAACGTAACAACCGGACGCATCTATCAGAATGTTATTCAGAAGGAGCGCGAAGGAGCTTATTTGGGAAAAACCGTTCAGGTTGTGCCTCACATTACCGACGAAATAAAAAGAAACATCCGCATTTTAGGCGAAAGCGGAGAATTTGATATTGTAATTACTGAATTAGGTGGAACAGTAGGCGATATCGAATCTTTGCCTTTTATAGAGGCTGTACGCCAATTCCGCTGGGAAGTTGGTTCCAGCAACTCGCTTGTAATTCACTTAACGCTTGTGCCATTCCTTGCTGCAGCAGGCGAATTAAAGACCAAGCCAACGCAGCACTCTGTTAAAATGTTATTAGAGTATGGTATCCAACCAGATATTCTGGTTTGCCGTACAGAACATCATATCGGGCAGGACATCCGCAGAAAAATTGCCCAGTTCTGTAACGTTAACATCAATGCCGTAGTCGAATCTATTGATGCATCAACTATTTATGATGTGCCTTTATTAATGTTAAAAGAACAGTTAGACAAGACGGTATTAACAAAACTTAAACTTCCTCTAAAACACGAACCGGACCTTGAAAGCTGGAAAGATTTTCTCGGCCGCTTGAAAAACCCTACAGCTGAAGTTAAAATTGGCTTAATTGGCAAGTATGTGGAACTTCAGGACGCTTATAAATCAATCAGTGAAGCATTCATACACGCAGGTGCCCGCAATGAATGTAAAGTAAGAGTACAATCATTACACTCGGAAAGTATTACTGATGAGAATGTTGCAGACAAACTTGCCGGTTTAGACGGAGTTTTAGTAGCTCCAGGCTTTGGTAGCCGTGGTATTGAAGGAAAAATTACTGCAATAAAGCATGTTCGTGAAAAAAACATTCCGTTCTTCGGTATTTGTTTGGGTATGCAATGTGCTGTAATTGAGTTCGGTAGAAACGTCCTTGGACTTCAGGACGCACACAGTACAGAAATGAATGAGGATACCCACCATGCGGTTATTTCCATGATGGAGGAACAAAAGAAAATCAAAAACAAAGGTGGCACTATGCGCCTCGGCTCGTACGTGTGCGAAATAAAAAAGGGCAGTAAAGCAGCCACTATTTATGGCAAAACGCGTATAACAGAACGCCATCGCCATCGTTATGAATTTAATAACGAGTATCTAAACCAATACGAAGAAGCGGGAATGACAGCTTCAGGTATCAATCCTGACAATAATCTTGTAGAAATAGTTGAATTAAAAAATCATCCTTTCTTCGTGGCTGGACAGTTTCACCCGGAATTAAAATCGACAGTTGCCAATCCGCATCCGCTTTTTGTTAACTTTGTCGCCGCTTCTTTGGCAAACAAAAGGAAGAAATAAAAAAAGTATTATCATACGATTAACAAAAAATGGATAGAAATACGTTTACCGGCTTTTTTCTGATTTTAGTTATTCTGGTTGGCTCCATGTATTTTCTGAAGCCATCAGAAGCGGAACTAAAAAAGGAACAATTAGTCCAGGACTCAATAAAAAATGCTAAAGAAGGTAAAGTTGTCGCCAAAAAACAGTCAGCAACTACTGCGGCAGCACCAGTAATAGATTCTGCTTTACTTAAAGGCCCATTTGGCTCCGCAAGGACTGGAAATAACGAAGTTGTTGTTTTGGAGAATGCCGAAATGAAAGTAAGCATCAGCAATAAAGGCGGAAGAATCGAATCGGTTGAGTTAAAGAAATACAAAACCTATGATAAAAAGCCTCTTATTCTATTTACCGGCGATGATAGCTCATTCGGCTTAAGTTTTAACGCTGGTGGAGCAACCATCAATACCAAAGACCTTTACTTCACTTCTTCTGCTAAAAATCTTGTAGTAGCCAAATCAGATTCAGCATCTGTAACCTTCCGTGCTGCATATGGGGCAAATCAGTACCTTGATTATGTTTACACCATTAAAGGCGAGGGATTCAATGTTGGTTTTAATATTGTGGCCAGTGGCTTGCAAGATGTTATATCTAACGGCCCTCTGACCCTGAATTGGGAAGCCGTATTAAAACAAAAAGAAAAAGATTTACAAAGTGAGCATAAATACTCCGGGGCTTACTTTAAACCCGTTGATAACGAAGTTGACAAAATCGGAGTAAGCAAAGATGAGGACAAGTCTCTTGCAGAAGATGGAAAAATTAAATGGGTATCATTTAAACAACACTTCTTCTCTAACGTCCTTATCAGCAAAGAAGGCTTTGATAAAGCGTCTTTATCGGTTAAAACACCGGCACAAGCTGGTGTGGTTAAACAGTTTTCTGCCAGTTTAGTCCTTCCGTTCAAAAAACAAGCAGTTAGCTCTTATCCAATGGAGTTCTACTTCGGGCCTAATAAATTCAGCATTCTTAAGGACCAGGGATATGATTTACAGCTTCAAATTGACCTTGGTTGGGGCCCTTTAAAATGGGTTAACCGTGTAGTTGTTCTTCCGGTATTCGACTTCTTGAATAAATTCAACTGGAGTTACGGTTTAATCATCCTAATCTTAACCATTGCATTAAAGCTGGTATTATCTCCGCTTACCTACAAATCATACCTTTCTATGGCTAAAATGCGTGTGCTAAAGCCAGAAATGGATGAAATAAAAGCAAAAGTTGGCGAAGATAACCCTACTTTACTTCAGCAAGAATATCTTAAGCTGTATAAAAAGGCTGGTGTAAACCCATTGGGCGGTTGTATTCCAATGTTATTGCAAATGCCAATCATTATGGCGTTCTTCTTCTTCTTTCCTAACCTGTTTGAATTAAGGGGAGAAAGCTTCTTATGGATGGAAGACTTATCAACTTACGACTCCATTATCACTTTCCCTACAATACCACTATTAAACATTGACCACATAAGTGTAATGTGTTTAATCATGACCGCTTCGACGCTGATTTATACTTATTTTAACAATCAGATTTCTGGAGCTACAGGGCAAATGAAATACATCGGATACATCACTCCATTAATTTTCTTTGGAGTATTGAATAGTTATCCTGCCGGCTTGAATTATTATTACTTCCTGGCCAATATGTTAACCTTCGCACAGCAGTTCCTTATCAGGCAGTTGGTTAATGATGAGAAAATTCATGCGAAAATCCAGGAGAATAAAAACAAGCCAGACGGCGAAAAGAAAAAGCCATCCAGGTTTCAGCAGCGAATGGAAGAATACATGCGCCAGCAAGGCCAATTAAAAGGCCAACCAAAAAACAAATAAAGTATTAAAGAAAACCGGCCCGATAGCCGGTTTTTCTTTTTATACAGAACCTTTTCATACGAAATCAGGTATAATACAACACCTTACCATGATTAACACCGCCCTCGCCATTTAAAGCACAAAATAGAAAAAGTGGAGGTAGTAAATGAGAATACTTGTTGCTGACGATGATCTGCTAATGTTGAAAACACTAGAATTCCGCCTGAAAAAAGATGGGCATACTGTTTTTATCAGTCAAGACGGCAGAGAAGCATTATCTCAGATAGAAGCGATACAGCCAGATTTAATCATCACTGATTTAATGATGCCTTACTCTTCAGGTATGGAAGTTGTAGGCTTGGTTAAACGACAGTCGGGTAAAAAAATCCCGGTAATCGTTCTTTCTGCAATGGGGCAGGAAAACGTAATTTTAGAAGCTTTCCAATTAGGGGCTGATGATTATATAACAAAACCTTTTAGCCCCAACGAGCTTTCTATCAGAGTAAAGAGATTTATGCAGTGAACATAACCTATGCACCTACAAAGAGGGCACATTTTAGAAGCCATTATCTTTTTCGTATTCGTTATGGCCGTACTCCTTGTTTTCTCAATATCTGCCCTGGCCGCAAAGAACGAAACTGACCTCCAAAAGAAACGATGGTTAAACAAAATCAATTCTTTGATAACAGCCGCCATTTTTTTTGAGGGTGAAGAGGCTGCCCCTATCCCGGTGCCTCCAAAACTTCAACAGTTGCTAAAAAAAAAGGCTTTTAGAAACTTCTTCTGCAGCCAGCTGATATTGACTGCCAAAAGCATCTCGGGGATATCTAACAACAATTTAAGAAAGCTTTATGAACAGCTTTCCTTAATGGCAGACTCTCAAAAAAGGCTTAAAAGCTTTTCATGGCATATTAAAGCTAAAGCGATTCAGGAATTAGCCATGATGAATCAAAAACCAGAAGCCGATGAACTTTCAAGACTAACTAATCACAAAAATGACTATATCCGAATGGAAGCCCAAACCGCCACTGTCAAGTTTGATGGCTTTGAAGGCTTAAGGTTTCTAGATAAGGCTACCTACCCCATTTCAGAATGGCAGCAGATTAATTTATTGCATGAACTGTCCCAAACACCAGCAGAAAACTTTCAGGGAATAGATAAATGGCTTAAATCGCCAAACGATTCGGTAGTACTGTTTACCTTAAAGCTCATATCGACCTATCATATATTTGGGTTTCATCCAGAGGTTTCAAAATGCCTTCATCACCCCAATAGTGCAGTAGCAACCGAAGCAATAAAATGCTTACAAGAAATCTACACTGATACAACTTCTGCAGAATTAATTGATTTCTATAAACAATCACAGTTTAAAGCACAAAAACTTGCTGTATTAAAAGCATTAAAGGTTATCGAAGATGAAGAATACATCCTTTTCTTACTTGATGCATTAAACGATGACGACAATCAGATAAAGCTTGCCGCTGCACGCGCCCTTGCAGTTAGTCCAACCGGCATGAATGAATTGAAGGCCTTTTCAAAATCGCATAGATATCCCTGGAACGAAATTATCTATCAAATTCAACATGAACGCCTGGCATGAGTTGGTTAGATATACTTGCTGATATATTTTTTTATGGGATACTATTTTATTCAATCTCACTTATATCCTTTTACATTTTTATTGGCATTTATTCCATAGGCGAGGTAAAAAAATATTTGAGGAAAAATAGCTTTGCAGATTATAGGATATTGGCTGTTTCTACCCAGGCTCCTTCTATGAGTATTCTTGCACCTGCGTATAATGAGGGGGCAACCGTCATTGAGAACGTCCGTTCACTTTTGTCTATACACTATAACAACCTCGAAGTTATCATCATAAACGATGGCAGCAAAGATGACTCCTTGCAGAAATTAATTGCAGCATATAATCTTGAGCGTATAGATTTCTTTGTAAATGAGCAAATTCCAACAAAGAAAGTTCGCGGTGTGTATAAAAGTAAAAATCCAATTTACCGTAAACTGATTGTTGTCGACAAGGAAAATGGCGGCAAAGCCGATGCCCTCAATGTGGGTATCAATATTTCGAGCAATGATTATATTGTCTGCATCGATGTTGATTGTGTTTTGGAACAAGACGCGCTACTCAAACTAGCGAAACCGTTTCTGGAAACCACCAGGAAACGAGTGATCGCAACCGGAGGAGTGGTAAGGATAGCAAATGGCTGCGAAATTGAAGGCGGACGCCTAGTTAAAGTCAAGTTAGCTAAAGAGTTTCTTCCCAGAGTACAGACTCTTGAATATATCAGGGCATTTTTGTTAGGCAGAATGGCATGGAGCCGAATGAATGGCCTGTTATTAATTTCGGGAGCTTTTGGGGCGTTTGATAAGGAAATAGCTATTAAATGCGGGGGATATAACCATAAAACTGTGGGCGAAGACATGGAGCTTGTGGTAAGGATGCGGCGCTATATGGAAGAAAAAAAAATCGAATACAGCGTATCTTTCATCCCAGACCCTCTTTGCTGGACGGAGGCTCCTGCATCGTTTAAAATTTTGGGCCGCCAGAGAAACCGCTGGACCAGGGGGACCATCGAAACCCTGAACTTCCATAAAAAAATGTTCTTCAACCCCAGGTATCGCTTTTTGGGAATGGTAAGCTACCCATACTGGTTCTTTTATGAATTTCTGGCGCCAATCGTCGAGTTCATTGGTTTTGTGGGCTTTATTTTTCTCGCCTTGTTAGGCATGGTTGATTGGCTTACTTTTTTTTACCTATTCGGCTTTATTTTAAGCTTCGGTTTTTTATACTCAGCGTTTGCCATTTTGATGGAAGTGATTACTTATAATCAGTATAAAGACCCTAAAGATTTCTTGCGCTTACTAAAAACCGCTTTGTTGGAACCTATATTCTTTCATCCGTTTGTGGTATGGTCGGCAATTAAAGGAAACATAGACCTACTACAAAAGAAAAATTCATGGGGCGAAATGACCCGGCAGGGATTTGCCACCAAACCAGATACACAACCAGCTTCAACTCCTGTAATACAAGTTGTTGAAGATGTTGCGCCTGCAGCTCCTTTGAATGAAAAAGAAGGTACAGAGCCTTCTAGCAGCAGTATCTATTGGAAAATCGGAGCCGCAACGCACTCATTCGCCTCCCTGTCCCTGGTATGGCTATCCTTCAGCATGCTATTTACTGTCTACGAAATTGGATATACATTCATTAACCAGGAAATCCCGGAAGAAATTTCCCAAATCCTGGGAAGCTCATTACTGAATAGCGTTTCCTTTTGGCTAAAATGCAATGTACTTGCCTATCTACCTTATACAATCCTTTATCAAATCAACAGGTGCACAGCTCGCATTTTCCTTTCTGCCTTAATCATTATCAGTGGGCTGGCACAGCTTGTGTTAATTCAATATTTTTCTGCATCACTACTACCCTTAGGAGCGGATTTATTTGGCTATTCAATTAACGACATTAAGCAAACGCTGGGCGCTTCGGGTAGTATCAATGCCACATCAACAGCCTTTGTTGTACTCACAGTCATTTCATTGACCTTTCTAACCATACTACTGCCATCAAAAATAAAGGTAAACAAATACATCGCTTACCTTTTACCCGTGCTTTCACTGGCAATATCTCTCACAGGAACAAGTTTTATAAAAGCTGCTGATTTTAAATCTGATTTTGCAAACAACCTGGTCCTCAATAAACCCGATTTCTTTTTTACCGAATCGTATAAGCACTTTTTCCCATCCGCCGGCGGTTTCGACATTTACTCAGACGAGTACAGTATTAAAAATTTAACAGATACAAGTTTCAAATCTGTTGCTTTTAATTATGTCGATACAAAAAATTTTCCCTTTCTGCATAAGGACGAGACGCCCGATGTTTTAAGTCCTTTTTTTAATAAAACCGATAGCGCACCCAATATTGTTTTTGTATTGGTAGAAGGATTGGGCAGGGCATTTACCAACCGCGACGCCTATCTGGGTAACTTTACTCCCTTCCTTGATTCTTTGTCTCAAAAGAGTTTATACTGGAACAACTTTTTAAGTAGTGGAGGACGAACATTTGCCGTTTTGCCAAGCATTTTGGGCTCCTTACCTTTTAATAACAATGGCTTCCTTGAACTTGGTAAAGATATGCCACCACATCTGTCGGTACTTAATATCCTCAGAGCGAACGGTTATAAATCATCATTTTATTATGGTGGAGAAGCAAAGTTCGACAACATGGACCTGTTTCTAAAAGCCAATAATACCAGCATCCATGATTCTAAAACATTTCCTTCGGCTTACAAAAAAATGCCGGCTAAAAATGGCTTTACCTGGGGGTACGGAGATTCTGAGCTTTTTAAGCGCTACCTGGCCAGCCAAAAACCATCCACCATTCCACTGTGTAATGTGTTATTAACAGTTTCAACACACAATCCATTCGCTATTAATGAAGAAGCGGAATACGTTCAATTATTTGAAAACAGGCTCAGATTGTTAGGGTTTGATGAGAATAAAATAGAGGCATACCGTAAACATACACCCAAATACGCGAGCATTCTATATACAGATGAAGCCCTTAAAACGTTCTTTGAAGAATATGCGAAAAGAAGCGATTACAAAAATACCATTTTCATTATTACCGGCGACCACCGTATGCCAGAATTGCCGATGAGCACCAAGATCGACCGCTTTCATGTGCCTCTGATCATTTACTCACCTCTTCTGAAACGCACAGCACAATTTGAATCAGTTTCGTCCCATTTTGATATCGCACCAAGCTTGCTCGCCTTCCTCCAAAAGAACTATCGCATTGAAAAGCCCTCGCTGGCAGCCTGGATTGGCGAAGGGCTTGATACAGCAAGGGCTTTCAGAAATATCCACCGTTACCCCTTAATGCAAACCAAAACCGATATGATTGACTTTGTCCAAGGCGAATATCATTTAAACAGTGAAACACTATACAAGCTTTCGGCTACTATGGACGAAGAAATAGTTGAGGACAAAACCAAGTTTTTACAGCTTAAGGCTGCATTTGAACAATTCAAACAAAAGAACGACGCATTCAAGGCCGGATCCAGGCTAATTCCAGACAGCCTTGCAAAAAAGTATTATAAGCGTTAATTTCCCTTTCTTTTCATGTAATAGTCCCTAAGAATTTTAGTCACCATAGGATGATAAAATATCGCAGACAACAAAAACGCGTGTATTTTCTTAGTTTTCATTACGAAAACTAGAACCTTCTTATGTACGAAATGCCGCTATTAAACTGATTACCAAACACATCATAACGAAACTCCGTATTAACCCATGAAGTATTGAGAGCTATTATATTAAATGTTTTAAAAGCACGCCTATAGCCAAGGGAAAGATTATTCGATTTTAACTTAAATGAACTGTTGAGTAATACGTTAGATGATTCGTCTGGCGATATTCCTGTTCCAGCACCAAAGCTTATATAGTCATCAGCACCTCCGAAATAGTATCGTACGCTCAATGAATAAGACTGCGATATAGAAGTAGTAGATGGTGTTAGGTAGGCTCTAAGATTAAACCAATAATTTTTCCAATATTTTCCGGCAGAAAAAGTATATATCCAGGTACTGCTCCCAAACCTCAAGTATCTAAAACCAGCTTCAGCTTCAAATGCCGCTGGAAGGGAGGCATATAAGGAAAAACCCGCCCTATATTTAGGGAAAATAACATCATCGGCTGAAGCTCCTGCACTTACATAAGCATAAAAGTTTTTGGTAATGGAAGGATAAGCATCAACTTCAAATTGAAATCCGCCGGTATTGAATCGATTTGCGTAATTAACTCTGCCGGAAACACTACCTATTTTAGTTTGACGGCTATAATCAACACTGGCTAAATGCCATGCCTCAGTAAACTGCCTATCAAAATATATGAAATCATAGCTTGTTCCGATTTTATTTAATGTGCTATTATCCTTAATTCTGTTAGCAATTATCCTCGCCTCAGGATTTTTGGGATAGTTCTTAATAAGTTCAGACGCTGCCTCATTGGCTTCCTTGTATGCACGAAGGCTATTAAGCACTTTTGCTTTTAACAGCAACAGGACTTCCGAGGTTGGATTTTCTTCAAGCCCGGCGTTTAAAATAGATAAAGCCCTCCGTGAATTGTCATTCCAGTACTCTAGGCTAGCATAAGCAAGCACTGCATCTTCATTCGCCTTGTCGCTTTTTAATACCGTTTCAAACTGATACCGGGCACTGTCAAGATTGCCTGTCCAGGTATAAAGCCTTCCAAGAAACACGCGTACATCCGAATAATTGGGGCTTTGTAGCAGTACCCTTTTAGATACAGCTATCGCCTGGGTATAATCTCTCTGGTCGAAGGCCAGTTTACGCGCCTGTTGAAAAAGCTGGTCGCTATCTTGCCCTGATAAATATGCTGGAAAAAAAATGGTGATGAAAAGTAGCTTTATCTTAAACTCCATGCGTATAATCCATTTAGAGAAACTGAATTATAGCCTAAAGAAAAAAATCGGCAAATAGTTTATGCCAATTAAAATAAAATCAAATGAGCAAGGTTTACTCACATAACTAAACGAAAAAGCTGAGATAACCCAGCTTTTTCGTTTCCAATTTCTAAGACCATAAATGCGCGGCACCTATGAGGGTGGCTTGTGGGCCAAGCTCTGCGGGTCTAATTGGAATCTTAATGTCTTTATCGCCTAGCCTGTCTCTAACATGCCCTATAAACAAGTCCCAGGCATTGTTGTGGCCTCCAATCAAAATCATTTCCGGATTGAAAGTCCGTATATATTGCAAAAGAAATTTCACAAAGTTTTCACCATACTCATTGAAAACTAATTGCCCTAAGCCATCGTCAGACTGCGCAAGGTCTGCCAGTTCTTTAATTCCCGATACATTAATACCGGTAAATTCCTTGTAACGCTTAGTCAACCAGTTAATTCCGAGATAATCCTCTGCTATTCCATCTTTAAAAGGTTTGTTCCAAAGGTAGGCATCTTCAGTCTTTCCATTAACATATATCGCAGAACCTAGTCCATAATTTAATGTGAATGCCAAAATGTTATTATACCCTCTCCCAGCACCTCTAGTTACCTCACCTGTTAGAAAGCAAGGCGTACTATTATTCATCTTGATATTTCTGGAATCTATACCCAGCTTCTCAGCAAGTGATTTCTTTACATTAACTTCATAAAGGGCATCAAATTTCTTCTGATTTTTCATCAGGGAAATTCCATTTTCATAGTCAAAAGGCCCTGGAATAGCAATTCCAATATTTGAAATAGGGCGTTCTCTTAGGGCATGTACTTTTGTAATTGCTTCAGCCCAACTGTTAATTAAATTTTCCGCAGATTCATTTGTATCAACACTTTCAAACTGTGCTGTTCCCGGCACCACATCATTCACCTCGTTATCCACGATGGCTACTTCAATACCTGGGATATTGATATCTACTGCTAAAACCTGGTTGTTCATAAATAATCGGTTAAATCCCGAACATTTTGTTCAAAGATTTGTTTAGTTCGACACTAATCTAGTAGATAATTCGCAAAAGAACAATTCTGAAACATTAATTATACAAAGATAATTCAATCGATTTGCTAATTATCAGAAGTTCAATAGGTAAGAAATACACCCTAAAAACAAAAAATCCCGAAGCAAAGCTTACGGGACCTATATTTTATTTAATAACCTAATCTAATTAGATTCTGTCTTCTGGCTCACTGTCCAGATTTTCTTTTTGTAATCTTTTATACCATCTTCGATTCTCTGAGCTTCTTTTTCCTGAGATTCTTTGTCTTTTGCATAATCTGCAATTCTTAGGCCTGCAGGATTAGAATCTTTAATGATAACACTTTTGAATTTTCTTTGCACAAAGTAGTCATCCAAACTCATATCAGAGATTCCTCTATCTGGATCAGAAATATCTTTTGCAGCCATTACGTTACGGCAATGATCGAAATACAGCCAGAAAGCTGGAACGGTTTGGTTTGAATCTAAACCGGCTACATCGAGACGCATTAAAGGTGCGATACCAACGATACGAGTCTCAACTTTAGACCTTCTTTTGTCCAGGAAAATATCCTCTTTAATTCTAAATTTGATAATCTTCTCAGGATTAAAGTCATTCAGCATTTTAGTCCACTCAATGGCATTACCTTGTTCATCGTATTTTGTCGGAACTGTAACGCTATCGCCCTTAAGCCTTTTTTCTGCCTCGTATTTAGACAAAGGTTTCTTAAAAGAATCATCGGAAGGGTCGAAAACCGCGATTTTACCAGCTTTAATTCCACCTAAGAAAATATTGATAAGCTCTGAACCTGGTGTAGCAAGAACCTGGTTTTCCGGAAGGTTTACATCAATATCCCTCCAAATCCTCTTGTGAAATTTAACACTTGTAGGATCTATCTTAGGGAATTGGTAAGGTTTCGCATTTTCTAAAATATTATAGGTCTGAAAACCATCCACAACAGGAGATAAAGCCTCCACGCTATCGGTAGTAGCAACAGGCTCCTGTGCCTTCAGCGCAGTAGTACTAATAGCAGCTAACAATAATGGCAATAGTTTCTTTTTCATGTTCACACGTAATTTGTAAGTTATACCAGCGCTAATTAAATTGATTTTTTATCAGAATCTTTCTGCTTCTTCTTGCCGCCGTTATCTGATGATTTCTTTCCTTTTTTAGATTCAGCTTCCTCAAGCTCTTTTGTTTTACGAGTCCTCACCTGCTCGGTTAATACTTCAGGCGCAGGCAGTACACATCTGAATCCTACATAAGAATGAGGGCTATCCTGTAATTCATAGTTTCTCGCTTCAAAATCAAGGTTTTGGCCGCTATCCTTCCATGAACCACCTCTTATAACCTTTCTCTTCATTGCTGCAGGGGCTTTGTCATCAGAATCATATTGAAGCACAGGATTTAAGTCATCAACAAACTCAATTGATGAAGGGCTAAAGGCATCCAGAGTCCACTCGGCTACGTTACCGTTCATGTTATATAAGCCGTATGGGTTAGGTGCATAACTTTTTACCGGAAGAGTAAAGGTTGACCCATCTCTGGTGTAATCACCCTCTCCCTGTTTAAAGTTTACGAGTAATTTTTCTTTCTTACTTTTTTTGTCTTTGTAAGTTAAAAGTGCTTTGCCCTTTTTAACGTCCGATGAGTCGACACTCAAACCAGCGGCAGCAGCAGCATAATGCCATTGCGCCTCAGAAGGCAACCTGTAGCTTAATGAATACGCCCTTAAAGAATTATTTTTGGTTAACAATGCCGAGTTCGCTTTACCTCTCCAATTTGCATAAGCGCGAGCCTGATGCCATGTAACGCCAACAACCGGATAGTGGTCGAACGAACGAGTTTGATAATAGTTCTCAGACATAATTTCAACCTGAGAATTCGGGAAATCATTCACCCAAACATCTGTTTCGGGAATAACGCTTATTGTTTCTTTAATATATTTTCCCTCATTAGGGCCCGCAGCGTGGCGGAATGAATATCCATATTTTACAAGCTCCTTATTTAGGGCGTTTTTACCGTTATGTTCAATAATGAGATTAGCAGCCTGAAGTTTAGACTGAATATCCCCATCCTGGCTTTGCCACAAAGGATGCCTGTTACCGTGAGGCCTTACTTTTTTCCAGTCGATTAGTTTACCCGGAGCGCCAGTTGGATCTGCTTGAGCCGCACCTTTTTTCCCCTTAGAAGATTTCGATTTACCTTTGACGAAATATTTTTCATCTTTTAAAATATCGGTAACAGCGATAGAATCAGCCACCCAGTTAACAAATTCCCTGTATTGATAATTTGTAACCTCTGTAGCGTCCATAAAGAACGGGCTCAAGCTAACTTTTCTATCACCTTCAGCGGAACTTTTATAGGTAACCGTTCCTGATGGTACATAAACCATGCCCGGAGGCGCAAATACTGTTTTTCCTCTGCTGCTATGAACAGTTGGAGCCTCGTAATAATCCACAGACTTACAAGCAGTAAAGCCAGAAGCTATTAGTACTACAGCAAATACTTGAGATTTTGAAAGAAAATTCACTCCGGGAAACCCATTTCTCTTCAATTTTTCTAATAAATTGAACTCATTCATACTTTTTACCAATATTTATTGAAATAAGATCAAACTTTTATGCAGGAAGCTTGAGCTGTAAAGTTATTTTTTTTAAAACAAAGAAAAAAAACAACCACAATTATTAACAATCTGGCAATTATAAGATTAAAAATTAAGAAACCGAAAAAAATCACCCCCATAAAAACAATCTTTTTAAAGATTTGTAAAAAGATTAGTTTGTTCACCCCACCGAGTCAGTTAACCATTAGTTATAAAAACCTTACAATAACCATTTTCAATTAAAACGTGAATTATTTTTTGTTAAAAACCAACCGTCAAGTTCAAGCAACTAAATCATAATCAACTATTTAATTAATCAGATTTAAACCTAACGGACAAGCTTATATTCTAATATATTTTCGTTATACTTAAATCTTTACAATTTGTTTCAATCAAAGTATCAACATTTTACCGTATGGCCTTGGGCCTTTATGCAGTATCCCTTCTCCAAAATCTCAGCAATGACAACCTTGCTATATGCCCCCTTTAGCACCGCAAATATAAAAGCATCTATTCGTCACTACAAGAATCAAGCTACACATATACGTCAGTATAAGGCACTTACATTCATTTATTTTGACAAAATGCTTTCAGTTATTATTAGGATTCGGGCGGCAAAGTAAAGATTTATTTTTCAGAAATCCATCCTGCATAAACAAGCCATTGAAATATTTTGGTTGTTTTTTTAAATCCGGAAGATTTTACCAGATCCAATAGTTGAGTTTCCGGAATATAATTTACATCATTTATAATATGATTAAGCCCCTGTTCGACTATCTCCGGATCTATTTTTTGTCTCTGGACTTCGCAATAAAGTTTGAAATCTTCGGTAGAGGTGTGTTTGTCCCCAATAATATCGGCATGGATTAATGCTGCACCAGGCTTTAATTTTTTTGCAATTCCGGCAAATAAATCTTGCTTACTGCTAACTTCGAGGAAATGCGAAACTAAAAGGCAAATTGCGGCGTCAAACTCGCCGGAGATATCCTCAATCGTTCCCTCTACAATTTTCGTATTTTTTATTAACTGGAGCTTTTTACGTGCCAGTGTATTCATCTCCGGCGAAGGGTCTATTCCGATTAGCATCCAGGAGGGATTTAACTGGGCTAAATTATAGATTTCATTGCCGGATCCTGAGCCCACTACAAGTATGCTAGGCTGTGCTTTATCGGTTAACCCAGCTCTTAAAACTGGCGATAATATATCCAGGAATGTATCATAAGCTGCAAACCACCTTCTGATATTTCGATCGTAATGCAACGCCCTGTCGCCTTCAAAAATTTCTTCCTGCACTGAATTTATTATTTCAAATCCAATTTACAACGCTCACTATCAAGCAAATGTTTATCAAAATCAATTTGAGTGGAATTCAATACTTCTTTTACGATTTCTTTATGCTGCATTTTAAGCTCCTTTCGGCGTTTACCTTCAACAAAGCGCCTAACCTGCTCGTGGCTTTCAAGAATAAGCCCTGGCACTTTAAGCGGTTTGTGTTCATCGTCTATTGCAACCATGGTAAAATAACTGGTATTAGTGTGTTTAATCGTATGAAGCTTTACATTCTCTGAAACAACACGGATACCAACTACCATGGAGCTGCTTCCTACATAATTGACAGAAGCCATTAATGTAACCAGCTCGCCAACTTCTACCGGCTGCCTGAAATCTACAGCATCTATAGATGCAGTTACACAATATGCTGAAGCGTGTTTGGTAGCACAGACATAAGCTACTTTATCCATTAACGATAAAATTAGCCCCCCATGGATTTTTCCTCCAAAATTAGCATAAGAAGGTATCATCAGTTCGGCTAGTACTGTTTCAGAATACCTTACCGGTAAAAAGTCATAAGAATGCATTGGTAAAAATTTAAATTGCAATTAAGGGTTCACTACATTGACCAAACGCCCGTTATAAAATCCTTCGATATTTTTATGGGTTGTATCCATTATTCGCTGGCGGGCTTCTTTGCTCATCCAGGCGTTATGCGGGGTTATGAAACAGTTTTTTGCGCTCAGCAGTGGATTTTCTTTATTAGGGGGTTCAATAGTTAAAACGTCTACGCCTGCTCCCGCAATGATGTCATTATTAAGGGCCTCGGCAAGGTCTTGTTCGTTAACCAGCTGCCCTCTGGATGTATTAATAAAAAATGCTGTTGGCTTCATTAGTAAAAGCAATTCTTTATTCACAAAAGACAAGTTTTCCGGCTTTAATGGGCAATGTAAGGAAACGATATCACTTAGTTTAAACAACTCCTTTAAAGAAACATATTCGGCAATATCAGTATTCTTTCTATTGGGACTATAATAGAGTACTTTCATTCCGAAAGCTCTTCCTATTTCAGCTACTTGTTTTCCAATATTTCCAAATCCCACTAAGCCAAGAGTTTTACCACTAATCTCTATTAAAGGGCTAAGTGAGTAACTAAAATCTTTACAATTTACCCAATCGCCTTTGTGTACAGAACTTGAATGCAAGCCTACTTGAGTGGTTAATTCCAGGATAAAGGCGAAGGTGTGCTGTGCCACTGATGCAGAGCTATAATCAGGCACATTGCAGACCTTAATATTTCTCTCCTTTGCCGCTGCTATATCTATTATGTTGTAGCCTGTGGCTAATACACAAATAAGCTTAAGGTTAGGCAATTGATGAATTATCTCTTTGTTGAAGGGCACTTTGTTAGTAAGCACGATATCGGCATTGGCACAGCGGCTCAAAATTTCCTTAGGCGCGGTACGGTCGTATATTTTTAGGTTCCCGAGGGTTTCAATAGAATCCCAGTTTAGGTCCCCGGGGTTAAGGGCAAATCCGTCAGTTGCTACGATATTCATCTTATATATTAGATAGATTGAAACAGCAGCAAAGCTATTAATCATTGTGAATAAAAGAAGAAACCAACTAACACTTATATCTACAAAGTAATTATTGAGCCAGGCTTTTGTTATTTACGCTATAGCATTCCTTCAATACACCAAAATATAAAGCCCGATTACTTCTGTTTAAAGCAATCGGGCTTTATATCAATACTTGAAGATGTTACTGGGGTAACCTTACAGCTTGCCTACCTAACAGCTTCCAATCTCCTTTTTGCTTAACAAATGTTAGCATAATAATAAGGTTTACTGATCCTGGCTTTCCGCTGTCATTTGTTTGGGCTGCTAGTTTGTGCCTAACAACAGCGGTTTTTCCTACAACTTTAACTACTTGCTCGCTTAATTCGATAGACACAAAATCTGATTTACCACTAGCAATCGCCTCTACAAAAGCCGCCTTATCTTCTACTTTTCCACCAGAATGCCCATACAACAGCCCGTCTGCCGCTATTGCCGACAGGTGGCTACGATTGCCGCTAATCATGGCACTTTTAAGAGATTCAACAGCGATCTCAACTTCTTTTTCTGCTTTGGTTTGTGCATTTAGGTTAAAAACTATCAATGATGACAGCATCAAGATACTTAAGAGTTTCTTCATCCGGTTAATATGTGCTTTTATTGGTTAAAAATATATAAATTGTTTAAAATATGGGTTTAAATAAAATTTAATGCAATGGCTTATTACTTATCATATAAATTTTAGCTGCATTAACAGTATTCCTATCAAATGGCAAGTAAAACATCAACAAGTTAATACGGTTTAAGTATATAAATGCCAGGATTATCCAATCAATTGTCCTGTAACCTTTTTAAATATTTATTATTATTCTTGGTAAATCCTTAACAGATCCATATAAGTAAGCGCCTACTTTCAATTATGCATTTTAAAACGTTCGTAAAGAGATACTTTCCGGCTTTACTCGTATTTATAACACTTGTTATATTTTCTTCCTGTGCCTACTATGTTGCAGCAAGTTCGGTGAAAGCCAGAAGGATTAAACTTTTTCATTCTGGAGTGCAACGTGTTATCGAAACAGTAAACAACCGTATGATTGATTATATCCAAATCCTAAAAGGTTGCCAGGGTTTATATTACGCGTCGGATTCTGTTACTGCTAAAGATTGGAAAACCTATTTTACGAGCCTGAATGTCTCTGCCAATTATCCGGGCATTCAAGCTATAGCGGCTATTAAATATATCCACCGAAGCAAAGCAGCTGAACTGGAAGCGCAAATGAGAAACAATGTAGATGCCAGTTATAGCATAAAATCAGACTTCAAAGCGGAATATTTGGCGCCATTTATCTTCATCGAACCAATAAACAAAAGAAATTTATATGCCACAGGCTACGATTTATGGAGCGAAAGCGGAAGAAGAGAAGGCATGGTACGTGCAATGGTTACCGGGGAGCCGACGATCACTAAACGGCTGATTCTTTTACACGAAACAAACGATAACCTACGTCCGGGTTTTATAATGTTCTTGCCAATTTACTCAAATCCTAAAAGTATAAAAACCCCTGCTGACAGGACCAGGCAGATAAAAGGCTTTGTTTCGAATATTTTTAGGGCAAGCGATTTAATGGGAGGCTTACTTAAAAGGTTTTCGGAATTAGATGTCGAAATATTTGATGGACGTGAACTTGGTTCAAAAAATCTGCTATACAGCAATATTGGGAACAAAACCACTTCTTCTTTTAATGCCAAACTAAATGTCGATACATCCATTTTTGTCGCCGGAAGCCCTTGGAGGTTCCGCATCAGGCCAAATGAAAATTTCGGCTCGGCTCTGGAACAGCAGCAACCCTTGCTTATTTTAATTTGCGGATTGGCAATAAGCGTTTTATTTAGCGTGCTCATTGCCTTTATTGTAACACGTAACACTCAGGTTACTGACGAGTTAACTAAACGAAAAGTACTAGAAGAAAAGAAGGACGAGTTTATTGGAATAGCAAGCCATGAACTTAAAACCCCTTTAACAAGTATTAAAGCATCTATACAACTTTTGGAAAGGTCTAATTTATCAGACCGAGATAGGTTATTTGTTGAAAAAGCAAACGTTAACATCAAGAAGCTTAATAACTTAATTGGAGACCTACTTGATGTTTCTAAAATACAGGCAGGAAGACTGGAGTTAAACACAAGTAAATTTACCCTATCCGATTTAATTGAAGATAGCATTGAAAACGTTCAGCACATTTACACCTCTCATGAAATCATAAGGCCCGGAAACATTCCCCACCTGGTGCTAGTAGGCGACAAATTCAGGCTTGAGCAGGCTATTAACAACCTGCTTTTAAATGCAATAAAATATTCGCCGCTCAGAAGCCAGATTTTAATCAACACGCGGGTATCGGCTAAATATGTACGGGTTGAAATTATCGACCATGGAATTGGAATTTCAGAAGAGAATCAGGAGAAAATCTTCCAACGCTTTTTCCGTGCCCAGGAGCTTTCGCCGGTTATTTCGGGCTTGGGTGTGGGCCTGTATTTGTCACAGGAAATTGTAAAACGGCATAATGGCCAGATTGGTGTCCAAAGCGAGCTTGGCAAAGGCTCTACGTTTTATATTGACCTACCGATTTAATAATGTGCCCTTAATTTCAAATAAGGGGCTAATTCTATCAGTGAGTGCATATCTTTGCGCAAACATTCAGCAGCCAAACAATTGGCATTAATGTAAAAATATGATTGAGATTGGCAAGATAAACGAGCTTGAATATTACAACAAAGTTGATAACGGTATATTATTAAATGACGATGGGCGAGAAGTTTTCCTTCCGGCCAAGTACGTTCCGCAAGGTCTAAAGCAAGGCGATAAACTAGAAGTTTTTGTTTTTATTAATGCCGAAGGCCAGATGATTGCAACGACTCAAATGCCATATGCCTGCGTTGATGATTTTGCCTGTTTAGAAGTTGTTGATGTTACCGATAACGGCGCTTACATGGATTTGGGTATTGATAAAGATGTTTTTGTACCGAACCGCGAACAAAAACGCCCCATGAAGGTAGGTGAAAAACATGTGGTTTTCATCCACCTGGACGAAAAGAATGACCGGTTACTTGGCTCATCCAAACTTGATAAATATGTGGTTGAAGACGAGTTTGATTTAGAGGAAGGCGACGAAGTTGAACTTCTGATTTGTGATAAAAGTGACCTTGGCTTCAACGCCATCATTAACAATAAGTATATCGGCTTACTATATGAGAATGAGCTTTTTGAAGAATTACATACCGGCGATTTCAAAAGAGGCTTTATCAAAAAAATAAGGCCAGAAGACAAGATTGATTTAAGCCTGCAGGCTCCGGGATTTAGCCATATATTAGATACCAAAGAAAATCTTTTAGAATATCTTAAAGACAATGGAGGATTTTTAACATTGGGAGATAAAAGCCTTCCGGAAGATATTTATCGCCGATTAAAAATTAGTAAGAAGGCGTTTAAAAAAGCCATCGGAGGATTATATAAGGAGCGGTTGATTACAATCTCTGACTATGAAATTAGGCTGATAGATCAAACCGGCCAATAAACTTAAGGCAATCTTAAAGCCTGCGATGGTTTAAGATTGCCGCCTATTTACCCTAAAACATGCCTAAAGCCAGCACAATAGCTGAAGTAATTACTCAGCTGGAAGATGTAATTCAATGGAGTAAACAAAACAAAAGCCGCGTAGGGTACTTTGCCTCCTTATACCTTCGTATGACGCGTGCTGTGCAAAAAGGAATAACAAGCGGAAGTTTTGAAGACGGCCCCCGGATGGAGCGCCTTGATGTGATTTTTGCGAATCGTTACCTGGATGCCTGGCAAGCTTACATCAATAATCACCCCTGCCCTAATGCTTGGTGCGCTGCTTTTGATGCCTGCAAAAAATCAAACTTAATTGTATTGCAACATCTGTTGCTGGGCATCAATACCCACATCAACCTTGACTTGTGCATTGCTGCCGCTGAAACCTGTCCGGGCAACAGTATAAATGGGCTCCAAAGCGATTTCAATAAAATTAATGCTGTAATTGCATTTGAATCAGAAAAAGTGCAGTTGCTGCTTGAGAAAATCTGGTGGCCTTTAAAGCTTCTTACACGCATCAGCAATAATCGCGAAGATGCTGTTTTAAATTTCAGTATTGGAATTGCGCGTGAATGTTCGTGGGAGAATGCTCTTAAACTTGCTAATGGGAATGCCCAATTTGATGGGGAGTATATTAAGCCAGTAGAATCCGTGGTTTTAAAGATCGCAGGACGAGTTATTAATCCTGGCTTTTTTGTGAATCTTTTGCTTAAACCCGTCAACTTCATGGAAAATAAAAATATCAACAGCTTAATTGATATCTTAAATGAATAAAGCCTTCTAAAAATCCGGGCATCTCTGGCGCATTAAATTTAAATTAAAGTTTTCTATTAGCGTTAAATAAATTATTCAATCATTTACAGGTTTGAGTCGTTTATACTTATATATAGTCTAAAAAATGGAAAACAAGGAAGAGCCTCAAAACCCTAAACCAGTCATTCCAAGTGTTGAACATAACTACGGAGGATACGAAGCCCCCGCGTCTTCGCCAGAGTCTATGCATAAAGCTACTGACGAAGGTATTCCAGTATTTAAATGGATTTTACTTCCCTTAATATTAATTATACTTATTACCTGGCTGCTGTTTCTTACCTAAAAATTACCCAAGCTTATTACAACATCCCGAGCATACTGCTTTATTTAATAAACAACTTCCGGTGGAGGTGGAACAGGCATCCAATGAGTTACCTCTCCTAAATCGGCTTCTGTATGTTTTTGTATTTCGAAATCCCATTTTTTAGCATCCACATAATACCAGCCAATACCCATATAAAAAGTATTGGTACAGACTAGCAAATCCATTTCCTTATCTGGCAACCTGTCTTTTACAGAAATCCACTCCATTAACTTGATTTTGGGACAAAAATATCATAAAAATAAATTGTGTTTGTGCCTCAAGGATGGTTTATAACATTATGGTGATTTATTCAAGTCAATTATTAGCTATTTTAGCTACACTAATACGTTAACAGTTTATGCCCGAATCGTCTTATCAGGCTGCACCGGCGGTTGCGGCAGCAATAGCAACCCATTTTGCTAATCATATCCAAGCAGCACCAGCGCATGATACTGCTGTACTAGCGCCGCAACCTGACGTTAAGATTATTCAATCTATTATTGAGGCTGGCTTTTGGGCTAGCTTAAGGCGTGAGGAAGGGCATTCACCAAAGATTTCCTTAGCCTTTTTGCCTCCGGAAAAAGCGGCATCTCCTCTTATTTTTGCCAAGCGCATGCCGTTAACACCTGCGGTTTTAACTAAACTGGCGCCCGGCGTTGAACGTTCGGGTATACATATTGGTGTGTGGATTGATGGCGAGGATCTATATTTGTGGGGAACCACGCGAACTGTCCCCCCCTTCTGCTTTATTTTAGAAGTAGTTGAACCAGGCTTATTAGTGGTAAAGCACCGCAGAATTGGTGGCTTTGGTAAGTTTGTGAATGTGGCAATTCTGGAAGGTGACCAGGTAAAAATTGTTGCTGAGGAAACTGCGAATATTCCAGACTGCCCTCACCTTTTAACTTCATTACTGGGGCTAACATCATCAGCCTCATGGAACGATTCAATTAATGTACTGGTACAAATTGCTGTTTCTATGCGCGAACACCGCCGTGGCGGCACTTTGCTGATTGTTCCTTCGGGCTCTGAAGAATGGCGAAATTCGATAGTCCATCCAATCAATTATCCTGTAGTTCCGGCATTTTCGGGGCTGGCTGAACTGATCAGGCAAGATAAGCGCGAGAGGCATAATACTGCCTGGCAAATTGCCTTAAATAAAGAAGTGGATAGCCTGGCCGGGCTTACCGCAGTTGATGGAGCTACCATTATTACCGACCAGAATGAGTTATTGGCATTTGGAGCCAAAATACGGCGGGCTGCCCATAGCGAACAGATTGAGCAGGTAATTATTACTGAGCCGATTATTGGTGGCGAAGCTTCTATAGTGCATCCTTCTCAAAATGGTGGAACCAGGCATATGTCTGCAGCTCAATTTGTTTACGACCAAAGAGACTCCATCGCTTTGGTGGCATCCCAGGACGGCAAGTTCACCATTTTTGCATGGTCGCCATGTGAATGTATGGTGCATGCTCATAGAGTAGATTCGTTACTGTTATAAGTCTTATAACTTATAAAATTTACCGATGCTGATGAGGGACTCAGCATCGGTAATTCTCGCCCACCTGGACTGGTAGTTTACTTATTCTTTATCGCCTCCCATTCCCTAAGCCACTTCGCAAAAAAAAATGCGCAAAGCTTCCTTCCTATCCTCCTTCTGATACTGAACTGAGTTTTTTAAAAGCGGATACGATTTTAAAATACGGGTAATATGGAACTGATCTGGAAGTATGAGGGTAATGCTGTTAGGCATACGGGGCACCTTCCTTGTTTGCTTTGTTAACATACAATTCCCTTGCCGCTAGAATAAGATCTTCCAAACTTTGAAAAAATTCTGTAAAAGCTTTAGTTTCTTCTAAAGGTAACTTGCTGGAGTCTTCTTTGATAACCTTTACCAACCATTTCCATAATAGTTGCTGCGCCTCCTCTGCCGGATAAGCATTAAAAAAGTGTTCCATCACTTCCAGATGGTTTAATTGTGAGGTGTTTTTCTCTGTAGTCATATTGCAAAAACCGATTTAGGAAAGAAATATTACACTTACCTTAAAATTTTTATCCCTTTAATAAACACCAATACTATATTCTTTGCTTATAGATTAACTCGATAAAACGAGTCTCCAGACTCCCAGTCTGTTTAACTGCGAGTCTGGAGACTCGTTTCTATTTGTCAATCCGTAATGATGTTGCGCTTAACACAACGGACAGATGAGCGACCGATAATAAAAAACGCCAACTTTCTAACGAAAGTTGGCGCCGGTCAACGTCCCTGCTATGGGTGTTGACTTCAATAAATCCAGCAGTTTTATGGCACGATTATCTTAGATGTAATAAGCTCTTTGCCATTTAAAATCCGTACAACATAGAGCCCCTTTGCCCAACCTGCAACAGACACCAATTGCGGTGTTTCAATTACCGGCTTCGAAATCATCTCCACACCATTCGAATTAAAGATTTTAACTGTAGCACCTGCCTGTAATTTAGGCAACTTGATATAAAGCTTATCTGATACCGGATTTGGATATACCAGGATTTTTGGATCTGAAGGTCCCTCTATTTCTAAGTTATTTGCCGAATCAGAATCACTTAAGTTGTTTGCTGGTGAACAGGCACCCAATTTATCACCATGGTTCAAATGTGCCTGCACTGCAGACGAAGCTACACAGATAACTTGTCCATTATGGCAAATTTGTACCTTGTCATTATTATTGCCACAACGTACATCTAAAACATTTATCTGTAAAGATGATGTTGTTTGGCAGCCTCTTGCATCGGTAACGGTTACAGAATAGATACCAGCAGCGCTTGCACTTATTGATTGCGATGCCTCTCCGTTACTCCATTGATAAGTATATGGTGCTGTTCCGCCGTTTGCCGTTACGCTAAGGTTCAATGACGAAGGCCCATAACCCAGATAAATGGTATTTTTTTCATCAGTGGCAGCATTCATTGCATATACATCTGGAATTAAAGATGCTAAAGCAGAGTTCACAGTAATTGTGGTTGCAGCAGTGCTAACATTTCCATGAACATCAGCAACTACCCAAGTGATGGTTGATACACCTGGATTAAACTCACCACTTGCATCAACTCCGGTACCCTCTCTTTGGCTTGCTCCACTGACGGTATAGGCAATAGAGGCAACTCCGCAGTTATCCGAAGCTAGCAAAGATGGCAGCGTATAAGAACTTCCTGCAAAGCAGAAAAATTGTGATGAAGGAGCGGTGAGAACTGGATTTAGTTTATCCAATACTATTACTTGAGCAGTTGCAGAATTTGAATATCCTTTTGCATCTGTACCAGTGAGTGTTATAGTAACTGACGATCCAATATCAGAACAGCCAAACATGGACTTACTTAATATCAGGTTTAAAGCGCCGGAATAGCTTATGGAACCATTATCAACCAATTCCGGGGAAATGGATGCGCTTCCATTTTCGTCCACTTCAACTTGTATGTCTTTGGTTAATACCAGTGGGGGAACAAAAACATTTAAGGCTTGCGCCACTGAAACAGCAGCCTGGTATGTACCATCGCCCTCTTGAGAAGAAGTAATAATAGTTGTGCCTCCGCCAACAAGATGAATTTTACCTTCAACAATAGTAGCAACACTTTCATCAGAACTGCTGTAGGATACTGGCAATGCTGAAGAAGCAATAGCTAATGGATCAAAATCAGCATCCCCGACTTTTTTATCTCCAAGGGCATTAAATGTAATGGTATTTGCCTTTTTCTGAACTGTTAGCGTTTGGGCTATTGGTTCCGCAGCATTATAGGTATTGTCTCCAGCTTGCGAAGCGGTGATAACAGTTGTGCCTGCTCC